>CAMDBK010000340.1 GCA_945889235.1 Chitinophaga pinensis | reverse complement strand
AATTTGTCGGGTTGTGCATCATGCTCTACAAAATACATCAGACTTGATGCAATAACAATTAAACAAACTGTAATAAATAAACACAAAACCAATTCTTCTTTTTTTGTTTTGAAAACATTTGAAATAATTCTCGTTGCGTTGAGATACCTGCCTAATTTAAAAACTCGCAAAAATCTTATGAGGCGAAATATTCTTACAAAACGAAAGTCGTAAATTGTTGAAAGTGGCAGGTAGAACGGAATAATTGCCAACAAGTCAATGAGTGAACCAAAAGAAAAAATGTATTTAAGCCTGCCGAAAACGGGGTGTTTGTATTTGTCAATGTAAGTGCAAGTCCAAATCCTTAAGGCATATTCAAAAGTAAAAAAACAAACCGAAAAAATCTCAAATATCCTAAACAGGGAACTATAGGCTAAATACAAACTGTCAACTGTCTCAAGGATTACGGCTAATACATTCAACAGAATTAGTGTGATAATAAAACCGTCAATTAACTTATCCAAGAAAGTCCCGCCCTCTGATGGGTCAAGTAGTATGTAAGTATGTTTTTTAACGATTGAATACATTGCTATTATTTGTCAATAAAAGTATGAAAATAAATTGTTTGTAGGTTGGTGTCATTGGTTTTTTCGAAGCGGTGGCGTTTCTGCTTTGCCGACCTTGCAGTTACGGTCTGTCAGTCCGCACGCTAGAGTTGCACTGTTGCAAAATGGTATCGCATAACTTGTCCACTCGCACAAATGTAAGTGGAAAGTGATACAGTTTGAAGTTGCACACCACCCCGTATTGCTCTAATTTTGTGCTAAAATTATTTCATTTTGATTTTTGCGAATAACTCTGTCCAACACTCTAACAATTCGGTTTAAGTGGTCACGCTTGTTTGGTGCTTTATTTGGTTGAATTACCCATTCTGGAAATTGAATGAGAGGTTTTTTACCATTAGACTTCCCAATTAAGATGCCGTCTTTAAAAATACTGAACTCAAGAATGTCGTCAAGGTTGATTGATTTATTAACTCTCTTTTCTGTGCCGACAAAAATTATTCGTTTGTTTGAAATGTAAAGTGCCCCTCTGTCGATTGGCAAAAAACGTTGCGAAGTATTTGGAACTACACTTAGATTTCCCATCTTATATGAGAAGCCGTTTCCACCACCAAGGCGGTATTGAAAACCGCCATAGTTAAATGATGAAATAATTGTTTTTTCCTCAAACCAGTCAACAAGTTTGAGGCTGTCGTAAATGAACTCGTCTGCATGAATGTTAAGTCCGTATTTTTCCATTGCTTCAACTTCCCCGATTGCTTGTAACTCCGAATATTGTGAAGTATGTCTTTGAGCAAGGTTGCTCGCTAATATTGTTACGTATTCACCTGCGATAGATTTTTGACTACCCTCTGGTTCGTCAACATGTCCATATATGCCAATAGCCTTTTCAAACTCGTCAAGGTCAATTTTTGGCAAGTCGTTGAACAGTTGTTGATACAGTTTAATTTCACCAGTCCATGGGATTGCTTCATTGTTGTCAAACAACTCCTCCAACTTTTTTACAATTTGAAGTCCATTTGGCGTATAAACTTTATAAAAGTCTAATGCCCTCCTTTTGTCTGCTCGGTTAAAGAGGTAAAGAATGAAGAAGCATAAAAAAGCTACTCCTAATAAAATTAAAATTGTTGCTCCGCTCATTGTGTTTAGTTTATTGCTGTTTTTAATTATTATCAATCATAGCTTTTATCTGGTCATTTTATATTCGTTTTATTAAAAAGGATAATGCAAAAATAAATCCTTCAATCATATTGTTTTAGTAAGGTAAAAGTCGATTATATAAATCGACAGAATTCTAATTCGGCAAAGCTATGTTGATCGTCCGATGGGCTATGTTGAAAAGTCTGTAAAGTAATTTGAAATGATCGTTGAACAAATTAGAAAAAGCCATATACAAAACGATACACCATTTCCGAATTTATCGCATCTTTTTCATGTTAACACGTGTATATTCATACTTATGCATATACACGTGTTAACACGTAAAATCATACTTTATTGATATACTTATATCGGAAATAAATCCTCTCTCTAAATGACATCCAAATATATGGAAAATATCAATCTGTTCTTAATGTTTTTGCTATCCTTATTTACTTCAAACAATAAAACCCTGTGACCAAGGTATCACGCTTTGCAAACGGCAAAGTCTTTCCTGCATAGGTTATTTTACCTAATACGATGTACGAAATTGTTTCATTCACTTTTACATCGGTGATGTGAAACACCAGCTTATCAATACTGAAATCATCTGCGCTGAATTTTATAGTTCCTAATTTACCTACTTCGGTTTCTACCATTATCAACCGCTTGGAGTGATATACACTTTCTGAAGCAAGTGTTTTGTTTGAGCGCTCTGATGCGTAAACAGGGAATAGTATCTCTTGCTGCGAAATTTCACGAAAAGGAATATTGGTTTTCTTGCTATCGCCTAACTTCAGTTCAATAGTGCTGCTTATGCTATTAGTCATTCCACTTATTGAAAACTCATTGCTGATGTCCTTCCACGTTTTTAGACCTTGAAAATCCATATAACGCAAGTTGTTTTCGCTTGCCATAAACTGCTCTAATAACAGATTGTTGTTGCTTATTTCTTGTTGTATCTTTTTCCAGTATTCGTTTTGTATTGTGCCGCAAACAATAGTGCAGCCTGTACCGAACAGGTTAATGCTTACTGTTGTTTGTTGCGCTGCCATGAAAAAGGGATTTGTAGCAGCAAGGTAAGAAAACTAATCTGGTCGTTGCTTCTTGTTTGCCGTAGAACTTCGCTCTTTAAGCCACCTCACCTGCTCCCGTGCCATTTCTATCGGAAAAGTGGGGTCTGGACAAACGAAATTTCTAATACAGTGTAGGAAACAAATAAGCTAATACGTTATTATTTAATTTATCCTGAACGTATTTTTTCTGTTTTTCAGTGTCCACAATTAGTACCTCCCATGAGCTTAGGAAGAACACTTTAAAGCGCTCCAATTCCATGAAATTGCTGTCAT
>CAMDBK010000339.1 GCA_945889235.1 Chitinophaga pinensis | reverse complement strand
AAACGTCCAAGTGCTGTCAACTTTTGCTTGTCTGCATCTATCACATTTCTTTTGCCTTCAAGAAGAACAATAGAATTGGGCTTATCAAACTGTTTTATAAATTCTTTTAATGTCATTGTCGTGTCGTTTACAATTACCGCTAACGTTTTCGGGCTTGGCGAAGGTGGCGATTTTCACCACAAATGTTGATGCGGAGAACCAAACTTCAAATATAAGAAAAACTGTCATACGAAGCACTGAACCGCCACTTTTGCCAAACCTGTGTTACCGGATGCCCTTTAATGTATTCTAAAGATTCTTTTGGCAGTATTTTTTTGTCTTATTGAATGTTGATAAATATTTTTGACATTAAATTTTTGTTGTGGAATATTTGACTATATTTGTCCATTAAATGTAATTTTCATGAAACAAGTAGGTGAAATTATCCGCGAGAAACGGGAAGAAAAAGGTTTGTTACTAAGGCATTTAGCTGCTGAAATTGATATTGACCAAGCATTGTTAAGCAAAATTGAAAGGGGTGAAAGAAAAGCAACTAAAGAACAAATTGTAAAGTTTGAGACTGTTTTTGCCCTTAAAAAGGGTGAATTAATGTTGCAATATTTAAGTGAAAATATTGCCTATGATATCATTGAAGAAAAAAATCCTATAGATGTTCTGCATGTTGCAGAAGATAAAGTTGAATATCTCCGTAAACAAAATAAACGTAAGTGAAAATGGAACTAGATATAATTTTCAATAAGAGTTGCGAAAACATGAGTGAATTGCCAGATAAGTCGGTGAATTTAATGGTTACATCGCCCCCATATAATATCGGAATAGATTACGGTAATAAACATGTTAACGGAAAAGTCGTTGGTAGTAAGGGAGTTAAGTATTCAGATAGTTTACCCGAAGAGGACTACAGAAAAATGTTAAAAAAGGTAATTGACGAAACAAGAAGAGTTTTAACTGACAATGGACAAATTTGGTTCAATATTAAAAATCGTTACGATGGAAAACAAGTTATTCCTCCGTTTTGGGTAATGGATTTATTCGAAGGGATGTATTTAAAAAATCTTATCATTTGGAATTACGATTGGGGCGGTTCAACCAATAAAAGATTTGCCCCTCGTTATGAGTATGTTTTTTTCTATACTAAACATAAAGACGAATACACTTTCAATTTAGATGATGTGAAAATTCCAGCTCTTAATTATAGACCTGACCGCTATAAATCCCAATTAAAAAATCCTAGTGATGTATGGAGAATGGCTCTTGTTAGCGGAAATGAGATTGAACGCACAAATCATCCTGCACAGTATCCTGAAGAATTGATTGAGAGAATTATTTTAACAGGGACTAATGAAAGAGAAATTGTTTTAGACCCTTTTATGGGAAGTGGAACTACAGCAGTTGTAGCGAAACAATTGAATCGTCATTATGTCGGATATGAAATTATGAAGGATTACATAGAAATGGCAAACAAAAGAATTGAAAAGAATTCCAATAATAAAATATTAAATCTCTTTGGTCATGAAGCATAAAATATCAGACAAAATTCAAATCGAATTTGGTGATTGTCGAAAACTAATCAAAGGATTAAATGATGAGAGTGTTGCATTAACTATTACCTCACCACCATATAATTTGCAAAAGAATTATGGCACTTATAAAGATGATGTGAGTTTAGAAAAATGGGAAGAATTGATATCTGATACTGGAAAAGAGATTTATCGTGTTTTAAAACCGAATGGAAGTTTCTTTTTGAATGTGTCTCCAATCCCAGATAAGAAAACCAAAGAAATAATTCCTCTTGATTCAATTGCATATTACTTAATGAAAAAACAAGGTTTTTATCTAAGAAATAAAATTATATGGCATTTTAATAATATGCAAAATTGCGTGAATCGTTTAAGTGGTCGATGGGAAGCAGTGCTTTGGTTTGTAAAGGATATTGATAATTATGTTTTCAACTTAGAAGACATTCGTGTGCCTTATATAACAAAAAATGACAAACGTTTGGAGGGTGGCACAGGAAGAAATCCTACTGATGTTTGGAACTTCGATGATCCTGAATCGGACTTTTGGTATTTTAATCGTGTAAACAACATGACGAAAAACAAAATGGGTTTGACAGAACACCCCTGCATTTACCCTTTGGCAATGATTGAAAGAATAATAAAAATGTCATCGAATATAGGAGACACTGTATTAGACCCATTCTTAGGAAGTGGAACTACTATTGTCGCAGCACAAAAACTTGATAGAAAAGGAATTGGATTTGAAATGGACTCAAAGTTTGATGAAATTATAAAAAAACGGTTGAAACAAGAAGCTGCTTCAAAAGAACTTTTTATTTGATGTTTTCCAATACAGTTCTATAAAGTAAATTCAATTCCAAACTTGGTGAATTTGAAAAGGCATTCATATAATCTTTGTTCGCTTCACAATATGAAATCACATAATCATATTGATAAAGTGCATGAATGAAAATCAAAATTTTGGAGTAGTAAAGATTCTCATTGTCGCCTGATGAAAACATTTTCCAAAGATCTTTCGTGCTATACTCTTGACAAATTGGGCAATCGCAATTGAGATTTTTTATTGTTGAGATTTTCAAATATTCCCATGAATTTTTGTTGTCAATTAATTGATTTTTTGAATTTACAAGTGGCACTAGCATTTTTGCTTCACCATCATTAGCTCTCCTCCATGCACTGTGGCAATCTGAAGAAGTTGCACCAAAATATGTTATCAATGGTATGAGTTGAACATTACCTGCGCCTAAAATATGTAAATTACGATTGGAAATTTTTGCTGCTGTGTTTTTAGTCAATTGCGAAACAATCCAAAGTGATTTTAATTTCTGATTAAAAGTGTCGGGAACATTCCACAAATCGTTTTGAAGTTTTTTCGTGTCGGCAATGCCCCCTAAACCAAAACCATAAAATTTATAATTCTCTGTCTGTTCAAGATTGAGAATGTCCTCAAGGTAACTATCAAAACTTTTGAAACTGAATCCATGCAGTGGTGCAATAATATTTTGCATATGATTATTGTCCCTAACGCACTGAATTG
>CAMDBK010000338.1 GCA_945889235.1 Chitinophaga pinensis | reverse complement strand
ATTGCCATTGCGCCCACCAAAAACTTCGACCGCACCGAATGGTTCCTTGAAAAAGCCACCGAAATAGGGATTGATGAGATCACGTTTCTCAACTGCGAAAAATCAGAACGCAGAGTTGTAAAATTGGAGCGTGCAGAAAAGATAGTAGTCTCAGCCATGAAGCAAAGTGTAAAAGCATTTCTTCCGAAAGTGAACGAGATGATTGACTTCAAAAAATTCATTAAATCACAATCAGCAGAAGCAAAATTTATTGCGCATTGCCGCGATGGTGAAAAACAAAATCTGAAAGATTGCATTAGCAACCGCAAGAATATCTTAATTTTGATTGGTGCAGAAGGTGATTTTTCAGAGGCAGAAGTGAAGTTGGCAAATGAGAACGGATATCCTTCTGTAAGATTGGGAGAAAGCAGATTAAGAACAGAAACAGCAGGTGTTGTGGCTTGCCACACTATAAACTTATTGAACGGATAAAATGAAAAAGATAGCAGTTGCAATTTTATTTTTTGCTTTAACATCTTTTGCTCCTGCACCATCTTTTCAGATTGCACTTTTAAAATACAATGGTGGTGGCGACTGGTATGCAAACCTTGCTACTTCGCTTCCAAATCTTATAAAATTCTGCAATGAAAATATTGGAACCAATATCAATCCTGAGCAGGCATTGGTTGATGCAGGCAGTCCCGAAATTTTTAATTATCCATTTGTTCACATGACCGGTCACGGCAATGTTGTTTTCTCTGACCAGGAAGCGCAGAACCTTCGCAATTACTTAATTGGTGGTGGCTTCCTCCACATTGATGACAACTACGGAATGGATAAATTCATCCGTCCGCAAATGAAAAAAGTTTTCCCTGAATTGGATTTAGTGGAGTTGCCTTTTTCACATCCTGTGTATCATCAGAAATTTGATTTCAAAAACGGCTTACCTAAAATTCATGAGCACGATGATAAAGCCCCGCAAGGTTTCGGTCTTGTTTACGAAGGTCGCCTTGTTTGTTTTTATTCTGTTGAAACCGATTTAGGCGATGGCTGGGAAAGTCCGGAAGTGCACGGAGACTCTCCTGATGCGAGAGATAAAGCGCTGAAAATGGGAGCAAATCTTGTTCAGTTTGCGCTGATGGCTGACGACCCGCAGTAGACTTTCGTCATGCTGAATTTATTTCAGCATCTAATTAATAAGACCCTGAAACAAGTTCAGTGTGACGTTAACGATACTCCTCCAGAAATTTTTCCGAAGCAATTATATCATCGCGCAACACTCTGTCGTTGTTCATGAATTTTACTTTTTTGCGGTAAGCAGTGAATACTTTTTCAAGAACAGGTGAAGTTTTCTTGGGTCTTCTGAAATCCATTGCCTGTGCAGCTGTCAGTAATTCAATAGCAAGAATAGTATACGTGCTTTTCATCACTTTATAACCTTTCACTGCAGCATTTGCGCCCATGCTCACATGATCTTCCTGACCATTCGATGAAGGAATAGAATCTACGGAAGAAGGTGTACACAATTGTTTGTTGCGGCTTACAATTGATGCAGCAGTGTATTGCGGAATCATCAGCCCTGAATTAATACCTGCATTTACAATCAGGTAGCTCGGAAGATTACGCGAGCCTGAAATCAATTGAAAAGTTCTGCGCTCTGAAATACTTCCTAGTTCAGCCAAAGCAATAGCAAGAAAATCATGTGCCAACGCCAAAATCTGTCCGTGAAAATTTCCCGCTGAAATGATTTTATCTTCATCAGGAAAAATAGTTGGGTTGTCGGTAACAGAATTTATTTCCACTGAAAAAACCTGTTTCGCATAATCAATCACATCCTTGGAAGCCCCATGCACTTGCGGGATACAGCGAAATGAATACGGGTCTTGTATATGTTTTTTATGCTGATTAATCAACTGGCTTCCTTTCAAAATTTTGCGGATTTCAGCAGCCGTGTCTATTTGTCCTTTATGCGGACGAACATCCTGAGCAAGTTTATCAAACGGTTCTAATCTTCCATCAAAAGCATCCAATGAAAGTGCGCTGATAGTATTTGCCCAATACCAGAGTTTCTCAGCATTGATAGAACACGCAACACCAAAAGCCGCCATAAACTGTGTGCCATTCAGCAAGGCCAAACCTTCTTTTGATTTCAGTGTGATGGATTTCCATTTCAACTCTGAATACAATTTTTCAGTTGAAATCTTTTTGCCTTTATAATACACTTCTCCTTTTCCAATCAATGGTAATGAAAGGTGGGCCAGAGGTGCCAAATCACCTGATGCACCTAAAGAACCCTGCTCATAAATCACAGGTAAAATATCATTATTGTAAAAATCAACCAAACGCTGAACAGTTACTAATTGTACTCCTGATTTACCCAACGAAAGCGAAACAATTTTCAGTAATAATATCAGTTTTGAAATTTCTGAAGGGACTTCATCTCCTGTTCCGCAAGCATGCGACATCACCAGATTTTCCTGTAATGTTCCTAAATCTTTTGGAGAAATTTTTTTATCGTAAAGCGAACCAAAACCGGTTGTAACTCCATACACCGACTCAACTGAAGAAGCGATTTTTTTGTCTAAGTATTTTCGGGATTTTTCAATTTCAGCAATTGCATTTTTGTGCAGACTTATTTTATCTCCGCTTTCTAGCAGCTGTTTTATTTCATCAAGCGTAAGTGATTTTTTTCCGACAAGAAACATAGTATTCATTTTATTCGCACAAAGGAAAGAATTTATTTTTCTACTTTCGGGCGAAATGATTTCCATCGCCCACATTATTAATCCTGTAAAAGCTAAAGAAGGCTCGGAACTATTTATTGCACAGCCTATCGTATTTGAATCAATGCGAAAAGCAAAAGCCTTTGCAACACTTTTGGATGTGAAATTATTTTCTGCGCAATATGACGAAGACACTGAAATTGTGCCTGATGATTTTCAGAAAACTAAAAATCTTGAAAAAGCAATTCAAATCAATGGAAAGAAAAAACTTCCGCTGATAAAAGATATTCTTACGAGACTATATGAAAACAGCAATGCTGAATACCTGATTTATACCAATACAGATATTATTGTTCTGC
>CAMDBK010000337.1 GCA_945889235.1 Chitinophaga pinensis | reverse complement strand
GACTACAATCAATCCGATTACAGACCAATCAAAGAAACTCAAATCATCAACATATTGTGAAAGTAAGTAAGCAAACATGACGGTAAAAACTGTTCCGCCAACGGCACCTTCCCAAGATTTTTTCGGTGATATTTTCGGGAACATTTTGTGCTTGCCAAAATTTGAGCCCACTAAATAGGCTCCTGAGTCAAAAACCCAAATCAGCATAAAGTAACCAAGTAGAATCAATGGTTTATATTCACCGGAAAGTCCCGGTTTTACAATATAAACAAGCAGCGTAAACGGAAGAGCGATGTAAATAATTCCGAGGATTGTAAATCCAATATTAGTGAAAGGATGCTCGCGGTTTCTAAATAATTCACGGATAAAAACTGCATACAATAAAGGCAGAACCAACAACTGATATTTAAAAAAACTATGGTCAACTGAAATTAACGCTGTAATGAAAAAAATTCCAGTGCCGGCAAAAATTCCGTGCCGTTTTTGAACATAGATTTTTTCATTTTCACAAATGCGATAAAACTCCCACAAGCCTACGGCAGTGGTAAGAGAAAAGAAAACTAAAAAAGGAATTACGGTTTTATTAACTAACAGAATTGAACCGATAACTAAAGTGAGAAAAACTACACCTGTGGCAAGTCTTAGACCTAAATCTTTCAATTTCCGAGTAGTTTTGAAATCAGTTGTTTGGCACTGATTACGTTTATATGGTTAACATAAATTTCAATGTCACCAATCAAGTGAGTAGAACTTTGTTTGTTAAGATTCACAGCATCAATTTCGTGTTCATTTAACAATCCTTTTATCATCTCTGCTTCGGGAAGATTGTTTGTAGTGAATATCAATATCCAGCCTTTTTCCATTTATTTCAGGCGGGAAAAATAGTAAAATCAGGGGAATAATGTTGGAGTTGAGCTTTCTGCTTTATTTTCAGGTTCAGCCTCTTTTTCGTTTGATGCATCGGGAGCAACGGGATTTGTTTCTGCTTTTACCTCTCCGTTTAAATTTTTATCAGCAACCCCGTTAAGTTCTTCTTTTCCAAATTTTCTTTTCCCGAAAATTTTCTCCAGATCTTCTTTAAAAATTACTTCGCGTTCCAGCAATAAATCAGCAAGCTGGGTAAGCAAATGCTTGTTTTCTGAAAGTATTTTTTTAGTTCTTACATAAGAAGCCTCAACCATTTTGCTCACCTCTTCATCAATAACTTTTGCGGTATCTTCGCTATACGGTTTGCCCAACATATATTCGCTTTGTCCTGTTGAATCATAAAAACTGATGTTCCCGATTTTTTCGTTTAACCCATACATTGTAACCATTGCATAAGCTTGCTTTGTAATTTTTTCCAAATCACTCAATGCTCCGGTAGATATTTTTCCGAACATAACTTCTTCGGCAGCACGGCCTCCTAATGCTGCGCACATTTCGTCCAGCAATTGTTCTTTTGTGGTTATCTGTCTTTCTTCAGGAAGATACCATGCTGCGCCCAATGAGCGTCCGCGGGGAACGATAGTAACTTTAATTAAAGGTGAGGCGTGTTCAACCAGCCAACTTACTGAAGCATGACCAGCTTCATGGTATGCAATCACTTTCTTTTCTTCGGCAGAAATAATTTTATTTTTCTTTTCTAATCCACCAATGATACGGTCAACAGCATCTAAGAAATCTTGTTTTTCAACTTGCTTTTTGTCTTTACGCGCAGCAATCAAAGCAGCTTCGTTACAAATATTAGCGATGTCAGCGCCTGAAAAACCGGGGGTTTGACGAGCCAAAAATTCGATGTCAACAGTATTGTCAAGTTTCAATGGTTTCAGGTGAACTTTAAAAATTTCCTGACGCTCATTGACATCCGGCATATCCACATAAATCTGGCGGTCGAAGCGACCTGCACGCATCAATGCGCGGTCAAGAATATCAGCACGGTTGGTAGCGGCAAGAATAATTACACCGCTGTTAGTTCCAAAGCCATCCATTTCAGTGAGTAGTTGGTTCAGCGTGTTTTCACGCTCATCATTTGCACCCTGAGAAACGCTTCTGCCACGGGCACGACCTATTGCATCAATCTCATCAATGAAAATAATTGCTGGCGCTTTTTCTTTTGCCTGGCGGAATAAATCACGCACACGTGATGCGCCCACACCTACAAACATTTCCACAAAATCAGAACCTGATAAAGAAAAGAACGGAACTTTTGCTTCACCTGCAACTGCCTTTGCCAGCAAGGTTTTTCCTGTTCCAGGAGGGCCTACAAGCAAAGCACCTTTTGGAATTTTAGCACCAAGTTCAGTGTATTTTTTAGGTGTTTTAAGGAAGTCAACAATCTCTTTTATCTCCACCTTTGCTTCACCTAAACCGGCAACATCCTCAAAGGTTATATTCACCTGAGTGTCTTTATCAAACAGCGTAGCTTTTGATTTCCCGATATTGAAGATCTGTCCTGCGCCTCCGCCTGCACCTCCACCCATTCTGCGCATGATAAACATCCATAACCCGACAAACAGAATAATAGGAAGTACCCAGCTCAACAACTCACCGCCCCAGTTATGGCGCGTAGTGATTTCGAGTTTCACCATATCTTCGGGTACAAAACCTTCTTCTGCTTTTTTCAAATCATCATTGAAAACCTTGTAATCAGCAATTTCAAAAATGTAATGTGGTCCCGGATTTTCAGCACCACCAAGGCGTGTAGCTACTTTTTTGTATTTGTCTAATTGCAGTTTATCTTTTTTCAAATACACCTCAACGTATTCTTTGTTAACGACAATGAGTTTATCAACTTCATGCGTTTTCAGCATTCCTGTTTCTACAATCTGCCAATCTGTTTTTTCAGCGCTTTCAGTCCAGGTCATAAACTGAAGCCCCAGAAATACCAATGCAATTACAATATAAACCCAATAAAAATTGAAATCAATTTTCGGTTTTTTGGGGAGCTTATCTTTCAAACTATTTTTCTTATCCTGTTTTTCTGGATTAGAATTACTCTCTTTTTTTTCCGGTGCTTCCGGTTTATTCTCCTGTTTCTCTTCTGACATTTTTACAACTATTTTTTGCTTTAATCTTTTATATGTATTACTTCG
>CAMDBK010000336.1 GCA_945889235.1 Chitinophaga pinensis | reverse complement strand
GCCATGACCAACAATTTTGAATCGGGTTCTAGTGACTGAATACTACTCACATATCCTTGAGGCACATGAAGCACATTTAATTTTTCAGCATTGACTAAACGAACCTTTAATGACCGAAAACCATCGTTGTTCAATTTTATGTCCCTGCCACCCTCTTATAAAATCGACACTTTGATTTTCTATCACATAAATTCTTTTGATTGCCGAGGTATCAAAATTATTATTGTAAAACAAAGTCCCTCTTGAATGGGTATGACTGCCACTTCTACTTATTTCTGGAATCATTTTCTCCTAATTACTGATCACTGAACACTGACCGCTATCCCGGCATTTGAGCCACATCTTCTCCAAACACCTCTTTTTTTATCAAGGGAAGTTCCGACAATATTTTTTTCATCTCCTCTATTCCTAATTGCTTTGTATTATGAGAATGATAATCTTCAATCCTGGAAACATCCGTTTCCCCTTCGGAAAAATATTGGTTGTAGTTCAAATTACGATTATCTGCCGGAATCCTGTAAAATTTATCTATATCTTCTGCTTTTGCCATTTCTTCACGGGTACACAGGGTTTCATACAATTTTTCTCCATGCCGTGTTCCGATAATCTTGATTTCATTATTGGCTTTACAAAGTTCTTTCAAGGCTTGTGCTAAATCACCGATAGTTCCAGCGGGTGCTTTGTTTACAAATAAATCTCCTGGATTACCGTGTTCAAAGGCAAACAAGACCAACTCGACCGCTTTATCCAAAGACATTAGGAAACGGGTCATGTTTGAATCAGTGATTGTAATAGGCTGTCCTGACTGGATTTGTTTCAAAAACAATGGAATAACCGAACCTCGTGACGCCATTACATTTCCATAACGGGTCAAGCAAACAGTGGTATCTGTTGTATTTCTTGAAGCGGCAATGGCTACTTTTTCCATCAATGCTTTTGAAATACCCATGGCATTGATTGGATAAGCTGCTTTATCAGTACTAAGGCAAATAACCTTCGATACCTTATTGGCAATTGCAGCATCTATTACATTTTGTGTTCCAAAAACATTTGTCTTAGTAGCCTCTAGTGGAAAAAATTCGCAGGAAGGTACCTGTTTCAATGCTGCGGCATGAAAAACATAATCCACTCCATGCATTGCGCGCTCAATACTATGATAATCACGTACATCCCCAATATAAAACTGCAGCTTTTCATTTTTTAGCTGATTACGCATATCATCCTGTTTTTTCTCGTCACGTGAAAAAATACGGATTTCCTTAAAATGGTCGGTATGCAAAAAACGCTGTAAAACAGCGTTTCCAAAGGAACCGGTACCACCAGTGATGAGAAGGGTTTTATTTTCAAACATACTGTTATTTTATATTTTTTAATTATTTCTGTTCAACTAATTTTATAAATAGTATTCCACGCTCTGTAATCCTAAACTTCTGTCCCGGGTGATTTGGATTATCAAGGATTGTTTGTGCTATCAAGTTATGGGATTGCAGTTTTGTTATGGTTCTATTCAAATAACCTGATACTTTTTTAAGGCCAAAAATCTCTTTTAGATCCTTACGTGACTGGGGTTGAATTTGCAATTGTTTAAGTATAATATTGCTGATTTGTTCTTCTATTGCCACTAGTTCCATTTCAGGAAGCCCGATAAGCTCCCGAGGGTTGTCTCTGACACAAATATAGAGATCTCCTCCAGCATCATTGGCAAAGGCGATAACCGTCTTTGACAAATCTGCACGTTCAGGCATTGTCTCCTTAAACTCAAGACGACGACCTTCCGGTTGGGTGATGACCTCTTTAATATTCACAGCTAATTAAAATTTTTTAAAGAAATACGCATGTCATCCTGCTTTTTTTCATCACGGGAAAAAATGCGTATCTCTTTAATATCGGTATGTAGAAACCGATTCAAAACAGCATTGCCAAATGAGCCTGTACCTCCTGTAATTAAAAGTGTTTTACCCTGAAAAATATTAATGTTCATTACTGAATTTTTATTGTTTTAAATAGAAAATAATTTAGTATTATAAAGGTTGAAAGAGTTTCTATATAGCCAAAAATTTGATTATTTGCTGGCATAAAAATGAAAATAATAAAATACAACGGTAATAATAATTGAGCGTAAAAATTATTATAATATAAAATAGACTTCCATGTAATAGCCATTAAAAAAGCTAATCCAAAAAGAACAAAAATTACTCCTAAAAAATGAAAATCATTAGCAAATTGGCTATAAAAAGAATGCCACAGAACAGTCTCGCCCCAAATAGCATCAATCTTATACTGATAAGTTCTTTGTCTTAAGTTTATTCCACTTAACCATTCAAATTGTCTAGAAAGAAAGGGCGAATTACCAAACCCAAAAGTAGAAGTGAATTTTTGATCTAATGACAGGCTAAAACCATAATATCCTTGAACAATATAATTTACTAACCAAACTACTCCTGCGTTATTAGACTCATTATTTGAAATATTATTATGGACCTTAATGTCTCCTAACGCAGAAGTGCTTTCAAGAAATACATAATCAACATTTCGTCCTTGCATAGCCATGCTAAAAAAATACACAGCAAAAAATAAACCTAAAATAGAAATTAAAACAAATAGCTTTCGTTTATGAAAATGATAGTTATTATAAATATTTTTATTGGTCAGAAAATAAATTCCGAGTGCGGAAGTGAATAATAATACAAAGTCAAATACAGGCTTATTGGTTCCAGTTGAAATTCCAGAAAGTACAGGGATTAAAATTATTAGTGAACTAAACATTTTTTTTGATAGACTATACCTATCCCATGTGTATACAACGTAAGGTATATAAATAACCTTTGGCCAAGCAATAAAGAAAAATAAAATATTTACAAATTTATTTCCTTGATAAGAATCTATCGATTGGATTTTATCAAAATATGCTAATCCAATAGACTCGAAACTAAACCCACTTTTAAAAAAATCAAATATGTTATATGGTATTAAGCTATTGGACATGGCTAAATTAGAATTACTCAATAGCGAAGAAAATAAGGCCAATAGTGTAATTGCCTTATAACTTAAATAGAAGTGTTTTTTTGCAAATCCTGTA
>CAMDBK010000335.1 GCA_945889235.1 Chitinophaga pinensis | reverse complement strand
CCAAAGCCTCCAATGGTCTTTGTTTTCAAAAAGAGTATGAACAAATGTTTTGTTTATTACTTGCTCACTTAAGAGTTTACCATTATAAATAATTTCTTTATACCAATCCATATTCATGTAATAAGAATCAGGGCCTACAAAACCTTGCTTTTTTCTGTTTATTATTTGCGGTGGTAAAACATTTTTTATGTTTTCATGCAATAGGAATTTTGTAATTCCAGGTTTGAAATAGACTGATTCATCTAATTCAAAAATTTTTTCAAACAGTTCGTGATCTAAAAAAGGAACTCTTACTTCTAGTGAATGAGCCATGCTAGCCCTGTCAACTTTTGTAAGAACAAGTTCAGCCATAAAACATTTTATATCCAAGTATTGAAAAGATTTTAAAGGAGAAAATTGTGGCTTGTAATGACTTCTGTAAAACCAGTCAGTATCATCCGGAATAAATTGATGCAATTCCGGATTTAATAGATGAAAAAGTACAGCACGATCAAATTTTCCCATTTCCATTGCCTGAGAATATTCATTCACAGCATTCTCAGAACGATTTATAAATATGTTTTTAAGTTTCGCTGAAAAATTTTCAGGGTGCCATTTTTTATAATATTGTTTTTGCCATTCATACCCTCCAAATAATTCATCAGCTCCTTCACCACTCATAACTGATTTTATCTGCAATGAAGCTAATTGACTTACCAAATAAGTGGGGATAATTGAAATATCTGCAATGGGTTCATCATAAACTGTACTTAGCTTTTTCAGAATATTAAGGCTTTCCTTTCCGGCAATAAGGGAAGTATTAACACCATTCAGTTTCTCAGACACCATAGCTGCATACTGATGTTCACTAGCATCCCAGTTTTCAAATCCTATAGAAAAGTTTTTTACTCGAGATTTTATTTTAGATAAATAATAAACAATGGCGCTGCTATCATACCCTCCACTTAAAAAAGAACCAATCTCAACATCGCTTCTTGAATGTTCTGCTACTGAGTTTTCTATCATGAAACCAATTTCCTCCACCAACTGCTTAGTATTCTGCTGTTTTTTTTTAGATCCTAATTCCCAATATTCAGTTAATTCATACACTCCATTTTGTATATTTAATTTTATATAATGTGCCGGTTGCAGTTTGGCAATATTTTTCCAAATTGTTTTGGGTGAAGGTATGTAGCGATATACAAAATAATCGGCAAAAGAAGAATAGTTAATTTCTTTATTAACAACTCCTGACTTTAGTATAGCTTTCAATTCACTTCCAAAAATAAAGCGTTCATCAGAAGCATGGTAGTAAAGTGGTTTTATACCAAAACGATCGCGCACCAAAAATAATTGTTGTTGATTTTCATCCAAAAGTGCAAATGCGAACATCCCTTTTATTTTCTGTAATAATTTATCAATTCCCCATTCTTCATATCCGTGCAATAAAACTTCTGTATCAGATGAAGATTTGAATACATGACCCTTCGCTGATAATTCAAGTGCCAGCTCTTTATAGTTATAGATTTCTCCGTTTAGTACTATCCAAATTCTTTCAGTTTCATTGCACATTGGCTGGTGACCGGCCATTGATAAGTCAAGGAATGAAAGCCTTCTGTGTGCTAAAGCTATTTTTTTGTCATGAGAGAAATAATTTCCGGCATCATCTGGTCCACGATGAGTTAGAGTATCGCGCATTTGTGTGATTTTCTGCTCATCAACTTCAGATTTATAATCTACCCATCCAACTATTCCACACATATTTTAATTCTTTGTTTTTTTTTTGAAATATTCTATTGCCGACATATTTTCTTTTTTTAGGTTAACTCCTGCAATTAGAAATAAATAATAAATCGGGTAGTTAATAGACATACTCAAGCATTTTCTTAAAGTATTTTTAATATAAACAAAAAAGATTAGTCTTAATTTAACCTGCAGCCATTTTACGAAAAACAGAATTGGTTTTAATACAGAAACAGGCGTTAGAATCAATATATGTATCGGAAGTAATATAAGCCACCCCCAATCCCAAATTATTAATATAATAAGATTAAAGAAGGGGAAGGCAATCTGATAAGCTTTATCGGTTAAATGCCTGATAGGCTCTACAGCTACATAATTTATTCTGATATTAAAATTAAGCTGATAAAGCTTTATAAAAATAAACATTAAGTAAAATAAAATCCAAAAAACAAATAGCCAATTATTGCAGATAGAAAGGTATGAGAACAAAACAAAAAAAATTGCTTCATAAAAGAGTAATACTGTAATAAGTATACTTGTTTTCTTTACTCCTATTTTTTGAGGCAGTGTATTATTTCCGGAAAGTCGGTCTTTAAAAATATCATTAACATGATGAATGGTAATATTTCTGAAACCAATAAAAAAGGTAGCAAAACCTAATGCATAAATAAATGGTTCTAATGACCCTCCACTGTATATTTTGTAAGTATAATAAGCAAGCAGCAGAGGAATAACATAAGCATACAAAGAATCAATAAAACCAGAAACAACATAATTGGTTTTAAACCGCGGAAAGGGTAATGAATATAACAAAAACAAGGCTATTTCACATGAAATTAATAGCCAAGAAATTTTATTTGTAGGAAGCCAAAACCAAGGAACAAATGTTATTGCTGAAAGTAATATGAACAGTAATAATTGTTTGGGGGTAGTAAGCAAACTTAGCTTATTTATTTTCCCAGATGCACGATCTGATTCCTTATCAAAATATTCATTTATAAAATAGCCTAGTGAAGCAAAACCAACGGTAGTAACTAATGATATAAAAAAAAGAATTAATGTTTGTAGATTAAAACCTATTTTAAAAACTGATAACCATAAATAAACACAACCAATAATAAATGGAACAAAACTTAACCTCCAATCACTTGAACGGGTTATGAAAGAAATTTTCTGTATTGAATCTTTTATTTTCAATTAAATATGACCTTGTAGTTCTTTCTTAAATAAAAACATAACCTCTTTCAGTTAAATATGACATAAATTCAGGTTCCTTTAATAGCTCGTATTCACCTTCCCAGTTATAATTCCATTTCGGAAACTTAGATCTCAACTCGTTGTTATTCTTACCAGGGTGTAAAATAAGTTC
>CAMDBK010000334.1 GCA_945889235.1 Chitinophaga pinensis | reverse complement strand
AACGAATAACTGTATAATCTTAAGTGAAACAATTTGTAGTATTGCAGAATAAATTGATCCAATGAAAGCGAAAACCATATTGATACTTCTGTTTCCCTTGCTTGTTTTTTCGTGCAAGCAACCTTCCAAACAACAATTCAGTTGGCTGGAAGAAAAATGGGTGCAATCTAACGGAGAAGCCAATTTCCATGAGGAATGGACACGTTTAAATGACACCTTATTAATAGGAAAGGGCTTTATTGTAAAAGGCACCGATTCTCTTTTCTCTGAAAAACTATCACTTGTAACAACAGGCGAGCAAACAATTTACAGAGTAGAAATGCTTACCGGGCGCATTGCAGATTTTAAACTAACCGAAAACACCGCAGATAAATTAGTTTTTGAAATGCCTGAAAATGATTTCCCATCAAAAATCAGTTACACCAAAAAATCAGAAACTGAATTGGTAGTTCTGCTGGAAGGCAATGAGAATGGGAAAGAAATAAAAGACGAATTACTATTCGTGAGACAATGATTTCAAAAGCTACACTCAACGATGTAACAGCACTTAACGCACTTATTAATTCTGCTTACCGTGGAGAAAGTTCAAAAGCAGGATGGACCACAGAATCTGATATATTAGGTGGACAGCGCACGGATGAAGAAGATTTGAAAAATATAATCAGCAAGGCAGACTGTTATATTTTAATATATACTGACGAAAAAGGAGAAATCCTGAGTTGTGTCCGATTAGAAAAGCATAACAACAAACTATATCTTGGCATGCTTACGGTTTCTCCAACATTGCAAAATGGTGGAATCGGAAAGCAAATGATGAAAGCCTCAGAGCAATTTGCTAAAGAACATGATTGCTCCTGCGTTTATATGCAGGTAATTAAAGGCAGAGATGAATTAATTGCATGGTATGAACGTCAAGGCTACAACGATACAGGAGAACGAAAACCTTTTCCTCATGGCGACCCGCGCTTTGGAATTCCGAAAAAGAAACTGGAGTTTATTATTCTGGAGAAGGAAATTTAAATTAGCTGATTAGCGAATGAGATAATTAGCTGATGAAGTTTGTCTTCCTTTCATCAGATAATTCGCTAATCAGCTATTTTTTTCACCTTCTTCAAAGTCAGCAAATTCATGGAATTGCTTCCCAACCCTTGTACATCTTTGCGCACAAACCGCAGAACACGGTCGTAATAAAGCGGAACAACAGGAGCATTTTCTATAATTATTCTGTCCATTTCGCGGTAGAGTTCGTAACGTGTGCTATCATTTATTTCAGATAAAGCTCTTTCATAAAGCTGGTCGTATTTATCATTTTTAAACAAGGTATAGTTTGGTCCTTTAGGTGTAAAGTTTTTTGAATAAAAAAGCGCGAGATAATTCTCCGCGTCAGCATAATCTGCCATCCATGACTTGCGCCAGAACAGCGATTGCGCATTCGCCACCATTTCGCCATGCGTTCCGGGAGGATTTACTTCTACCTTTATTTTTATTCCTATTTCTGTTAGCTGATGCTGAATGTATTCACACAAATCTAGATACTGACTGGTGGTGTGCAAGGTGATTTCAGGCAAACCTTTTCCGTTTGGATAACCTGCCTTCTCCAATAATTCACGCGCTTTTGCAGGATTATAATCATACCCTTTCACTTCTTTACTGAATGACGGCAATCCCTCTGGAATAAACCCATTCACAGCAGGCGCACCAATATTATTACGGATATACCTCATCATTTTTTTTCGGTCAATTCCGTAGTTAATTGCCTGACGTATTTCTTTTTTTCGCAACGGACTGTTCTTCACAATTCCCAGACTGTCATTCACCAAAAAACCAAGGTATTCAGTATTCAGAAACGGCTGTGAAATCAGATTTACTTTATCCCTGAATTCCGCTTTCAATTCACCGGATGGAGTGATGATCGCATCTTTGTAACTGCCATCATCCAGGCCTGAAAGCATATCTGAATTTCCTTTTACAAATTCAAGAAATGAACTTTGCGGGTCGTTGATGAACGTGATGGAAACAGCATCAAGGTAAGGCAATCGATTACCGTTTTCTGTTTCAAAATAATTTTCATTCTTGTGCAAGACCAGCTTCACGCTTTCATACCACCATTTAAATTTAAATGATCCTGTGCCAACAGGATTTCTGCCAAAATCTTTTCCATAAAAATCCACTGCTTCTTCAGGAACTACTGAACAATACTGCATAGTCAGCATTCCTATAAAAGGGGGGAATTGTTTTTTCAGATGAATTACAAAGGTTGAATCGTCAGACGCTGAAAACCCTTTACCTGTGCTGAAATCAACATTGTTAAAAATCCATCTTCCGGGCGAAAGCACTTTCTCATCAACTATGCGGTTGAAACTGTATACAAAATCATGGGCAGAAACTTTTCTGCCTTTGCCGTTTGGAAAAACCTCGCTGTCGTTGAAATACACATCATCACGCAAATGAAATGTATAAACCAAACCATCATCAGAAATATCCCATGTCTTTGCAATGCAAGGCTGAATAAGGGTTTTGTCATCCATTTGTACTAATCCATTGAACAACTGATTTACTGCCCAGATGTTTGCCATCGTGCGCGAGAAGGCAGGGTCAAGTGAAGTAATTCCTTTAGGCTCGTTGTAACGGAAAATGGTTTTGCCCTCATGATTATTCTTATTTCCTGAACAGGAAATCAACAATAAAGCAACAGCGAAGCATAAAATAAAACTCCAAAATTTCATGAGGGCGAAGATACATTATCCCCCTTCAAAAAATCAATCATTTAGTTCATAGAACTGCTAACATTCGAAACTCCTTATCTTTGCCCCATGCCCACCCAACGCGAGCTTTTTTATCAGCACCTTGCTCAAACGACTCCTTTCCCGCTGGCACTGGAGATAGAACGGGCCGAAGGAATTTACCTCTACGGGAAAGACGGGAAAAAATACATGGATTTAATTTCGGGTATTGCCGTAAGCAATGTGGGGCATTGCAATCCTGAAGTGGTAAAAGCAATACGCGAACAAAGTGAAAAATACCTGCACCTGATGGTTTACGGTGAGTTTGTGCAAACACCGCAGGTAGAACTTGCAACTTTGATTTGCTCTGTTTTA
>CAMDBK010000333.1 GCA_945889235.1 Chitinophaga pinensis | reverse complement strand
TCAGTTGCCAAGAAAATGCTTTACACCAATCCCGCTCTTTCTCATAGCTTGCTTGAAAAAATTACTGCTTCAACAATCAATTACCTGAAAGCACAAATTGAAGCAGGAGCGGATATGTTGCAGATTTTTGATAGTTGGGCAGGAATACTTAGTCCTGAACAGTATCGCGAATTTTCACTGAAATATATCGCACAGATTTGTGATGCAGTTAATGGAGTTCCCTTAACAGTTTTTGCAAAAGGTGCTTTCTTCGCCCGCGAAGAAATGAGTAAACTCAACTGCAATGTAATCGGATTGGACTGGAATATGGATATTGCAGAAAGCCGTGCATTGATTGGAAACAAAAAGACTTTACAAGGTAACATGGACCCATGTTTATTGTATGCAGATTTTAAAACAATAAAATCAGAAACGGAAAAAATGTTACGTGCTTTTGGTCCGCAAAACTATATTGCTAACCTTGGTCACGGACTTTATCCGGATATTGAAAAAGATAAGGTTAAGTGCTTTGTAGATGCAGTGAAGGAATTTCGTTTTTAGTAATTACCAATGTCATGCTGAGCGTAGTCGAAGCATCAATTATTAATTTTAAGCCCTTCGACTACGCTCAGGGTGACAAAGAATGAATTCAATACTTCAAATCATATTTATGCTTGCCTTTCCCGCACTAGTTGCGGAGTTGGTGAAGCGTAATAAGATTGCCGGTCTTGTTGGTCCGGTGGTGATTTGTTATGCTGTTGGTTTTTTGCTCGGCAACAATAATTTTTTCGAAATCAATAAAGAGATTTCAAAAACCACTTACGAAGTTGCCATTCTTGTTGCTATTTCTTTACTGCTGCTTTCCACCGATTTTATGGGTTGGATAAAATATGCGGGCAAAGCTGTCTTCTCTTATTCTCTTGCAGTTATTGGTGTGTTTTTGAGTGCGGTTATTTCAACTTATGTTTTCAATGGAAAAATAACCGACATCTGGAAACTAGCCGGAATGTTGAGTGGCGTGTACATTGGAGGAACTGCAAATATGGCTGCAATTGGTCTTTCTCTTGGCGTGAAACAAGAGATTTTTATTCTGCTCAACGCAAGTGATGTGGTAATGAGCGGACTTTATTTATTGTTGCTGATGACTGTTGCACAAAAGCTGTTATTGCAATTTCTACCTTCTTTCAGACGCATTGAAACTACTGACAGGGAAAGCACTTTTCATTATGCACAAAACAGAAATCATACAAAAACAGAATTGCTTAAATACTTTGGAATAGCTGTGTTAATTTCTACAGTAATCATTGGTGCAAGTTTCGGCATTTCTGAAATCGGTAAAATTATTTTACGATGGACAGGAACTCCTGAACAAGCCATCAATGAATTTACAGGACCCTTGATTTTGTTTGGTATTACAACACTTGGAATAGCTTGTTCGTTTTCTGTTAAAATTCGCACACTGCCTAAAACGTATGAGTTGGGCGAATATTTTTTGTTGATATTTTGTCTGGGTATTGGTTCACTATCTAACTTTAGTGAACTGATAAATTCAAGCCCTGAAATATTTGGTTTTGTAGCATGCGTAATGACATTGTCGATATTGATTCACTTCCTGCTTGCATGGATTTTTAAAATTGATGCTGATACTGTGTTAATCACATCAACTGCAGGAATTTTTGGCCCTGCATTTATCGGTCCTGTGGCAAGTGTTTTGAAGAACAGAGATATTGTTGTTTCCGGCCTTACTACTGCATTGGTGGGACTTGCGACCGCTAATTTTTTGGGCATGGCAATCTCCTATTTTATAAAAGCTTTTATAATTTAATAACCTTTGCGTTCTTTGCGCCTTTGCGAGAAATAAACATGAAAAACGTATTTGACATAACTATTGTAGGTGGCGGAATTGTTGGCGCTGCAACTGCTTATAAGATTCAGGAATATTATCCTGAATTGAAAATTCTGCTGATTGAAAAGGAGAATCATTTAGCGGGTCATCAGACCGGGCACAACTCAGGAGTTATTCACTCGGGATTGTATTACAAGCCCGGTTCACAAAAGGCAAAGAACTGTGTTGAAGGCAGGAAAGAGTTAGTTGCATTTTCAAAAAAATATGGTGTTGCTCATGATGTGTGCGGAAAGATTGTGGTTGCTACAGAAGAAAAGGAGCTGCCGCACATGGAGAAGATTTTCAACAATGGTGTTGCCAATAATACGGAAGGAATTGAGAAAATCGGAGCAGATAAAATTCGTGAGATTGAGCCAAATGTTCTGGGCATCGCAGGTATCTGGGTTCCATGCACAGGTATCATTGATTTTGTTGGTGCTACCAATAAAATGGCTGAGTTGGTTGTTGCCAAGCAACCTTTAAGCAAAGTTGTGTTGGGCGAAGAAGTGAAAGGCATTGAACGTGACGGTGACATTTCAAAAGTAACTACTGACAAAAATATTTACTCTACCCGCAAAATGATTTTCTGCGGAGGCTTGCAGGCCGACAGATTGGCAAAGAAAGACGGATTAAATCCGGATATGAAAGTAGTTGGTTTTCGTGGTGATTATTATGATCTGACTCATGAGGCAGAACACAAAGTGCGTAACCTTATTTATCCCGTTCCAAATCCTGAGTTTCCATTTCTGGGTGTGCATTTTACGCGAATGGTGCTCGGTGGTGTTGAGTGTGGACCCAATGCTGTGTTCACGTTTAAACGCGAGGGTTACGGCAAAACAGATTTTGATTTGCGTGATACAGTTGATGCACTTACATACTTAGGCACAATGAAATTCTTTGCCAAGCACTGGCGTTTCGGAATAGATGAATACCGTAGAGCTTTTTCAAAAAAACTATTTCTGAAAACGCTTCAGCGATTAATTCCTTCATTAACTATGGATGATTTAAAACCGGGCAGGGCAGGGGTTCGCGCCATGGCGCTGGGTGATGAGGGAACAATGATTGACGATTTTAAAATTGAATACAAAGAGAATAGTATTCACGTTTTGAATGCGCCATCACCGGCAGCTACTGCAGGTCTTGCAATCGGAAATGATATCCGCCTGATGGCAGAAAAACATTTTGGGTTGAAAAATTAGTTTGCGGAACGTCATGCTGAACTTGTTTCAGCATCTTTCAAAACAGACACTGAAACAAGTTCAGTGTG
>CAMDBK010000332.1 GCA_945889235.1 Chitinophaga pinensis | reverse complement strand
AACACGCTTATCTAATAAAAAAAGCATTAGGCTACAACAAACACATAATAGTTGACAAGCCGGCTGTTACAAAAATTGAAGACGCTGAAGAAATATACCAAATTGCATCAAAAAAGAACAAATGTATCTCAGAAGCCATTGTATTTGCTTTTCATCCACAAATAGATTTAGCAAGAAATTTATTCAAAGAAAATAATTCTATCCCTAATCATATTACTGTTCATTTCACAATGCCAGGGTTTATCAAAAATAATTTTAGATATAGTAAAGATTTTGATGGTGGTGCAATATTTGACCTTGGCCCATACGCAATGACTTTAGGGATTGAATTCTTTGGATCGGATCCTTTGATTTGTATTGCAACAAAAGGTATTCAAAATGGGTTAGAAGTAGAGACATCTTTTAATATAATTTTGGAGTACCCAGAAGGACGAACACTAATTGGATATTTTGGTTTTGAAACTGAATATATGAATTCCGTATCTATTTTTAGCAAAGAAATGCGTATAAATTTCGAAAGAGTTTATACAATTCCTGCCGATTTTAAAAATGAAATTACTGTAAGAAAAGGTAATAAAAATAAGATAGAAATAGTAGAACAGTCTGATATCTTTAAAGGGTATTTAGTAGATGTAATTGATGGATTAACAAGTAATAAATTTGAAAAATTCAACTTACTTTTTTTGAAAAATGCAAAATTATTAACATTATTAAGAAATAATTTAAAATAGCACCCTATGCAAGTTAAAGTTTGGTCGTATTTAAAAGAATATTTGAATGAAAAGGATGAAGTTCACGAGGCTATAGAACAAGTATTGAACTCGGAAGTTTTAATTCTTGGTGAAAATGTAAAAGATTTTGAGAATGAATTTTCAGCTTATTGTCAATCTAAATATGGAATCGGAGTTAACTCTGCTACAGATGCAATTTTTTTTGCATTAAAAGCATTGGGAGTGAAGCCTGGAGATGAAATTATAACAGTATCAAATACTGCGGTACCAACTGTTTCTGCTATAGCTGCAATAGGAGCTATTCCTAAATTTGTAGATATTGAACCTACATCATTTTTGATGAAAGTAGAACAGATCGTCGATATAATTACACCAAAAACAAAAGGAATTATAGCAGTTCATTTATTTGGTCAATGTGTTGAAATGGATTTGTTAACTGAGGTCGCGGCAAAATATAATTTGTTTATTATTGAAGATTGTGCACAAAGTCATGGCGCACAATATAAGGGTCGAATGGCTGGATCTATGTCTCATATTTCAACATTTTCATTTTATCCAACAAAAATTTTGGGTGGTTATGGAGATGGAGGAATGATGGTGACGGCAGATAGTGAATTAGTTAATAAAATGAAAAGATTGCGTTTTTATGGTATGGAAAAAACATACTATGCAATTGAGCATGGATATAATTCTAGATTAGATGAGCTACATGCGGCAATTTTAAGAAAAAAGCTTTTGCATATCGATGAATATATCAATAATAGAAGAAGAATCGCCAAACGTTATGACGAAGAACTGAAACACACATCTCTTCAGTTGCCAAACGAATTACCTGAAAATAAACATGCTTATTACATATATGTTGTAAGGCATCCGGATCGTAACAAGATAATGGAAAAATTAAAAGAGAAAAATATTCTCTTAAATATCAGCTATCCATGGCCAATTCATACTATGACAGGGTATGAATATCTTGGATATAAAGTAGGAGATCTTCCGGAAACAGAAAAAGCAGCGAATGAAATATTTTCTTTACCAATGTATCCTTCATTGACATTCGAAGAACAGAGTTATGTAATTAATACATTAAATGAAATTCTTAAATCATATTAATTATATTTAATGTATAATATTTTATTTTTATATAATAACCTGTGTTAGAGATATTTTTTGTTTTAATTTCTATTTTATTAATCTTGTTATCTGCTTTATTATATAAAGTTGTAACTGGGAAATCTGTATTTAATGTAAATATGATTTCATCTTCCTTTTGGATATTAGGAACACTTTGTTTTATACCAAGTCTTCTTTTGGTAATTGATTTACCTATTGTTGGAAAATTTTCTGACGAAAAAATGGTCTATGGAGATTTTAATAATAAAGTAATAGGCTGGGCAATTCAATATTGGGTGTTAATTGGAATACCAATCGGTTGCTTAATTGCAAAATTTACGATGCCCTTTAGACCAATTAATTCAGAAATGATTTCAATTAATGCCATTAAAAATATTGAAATTGGGAAAGGCTTTACTGAAGGTATTATTTTTAACACCTCTTTAATATTTTTCTTATTATTTTCAATCAAATATTTTATTTCATCGGGTACAAATAACCCATTTTTCATTACCATGTCGGGTGGAACTTTAGTTGAAATATTGATAGCTAGAAACGAGTATTTACCTGCAAAAGGAATGAGTTTATTTGATTTATTTATAAGAATTGATACACTAATAATTTTTAGTTCAATTACATTTTCAATGTATTTGAAAACAAAAAAAAGAAAATGGGGCTACTTGTTTTTATTTATGTCTCTAACAATTATGTTAACTTTTTTAATTTCAGGCACAACTGGTCCTATTCTTTTTTATATTATTTTTATAGCATACACACGTTATATATATACCCGTAAATTTCTAAATACCAGGGAATTAATCATATTATTTTTTATTTTATTTTTCACTTTTACATACTTTAAAACTTCCGAAGACTCTGTAAATAAAGGAGAAATTATTGCACATATCTTCAATCGTACTTTTTTCGATCAGTCAAAGGGCTTGTATTTTTCCTTGCAAATTTTTCCAGATGTTCATCCATTCTTAATGTTTTCAAGTAGTGCAGCTTGGTTAAATAAATTAATTGGAGCTTCACCATCCGCAGACTATGGATTTGTACTGATGAATTATTTTTCTCCTGAAGGTGTAGAGTCTGGTGCAGCCGGCCATTTTACTTCAATTTTTATCACAGAAATGTGGGCAAATTTTGGTTGGGCAGGTATTGTATTATGTCCCTTGTGGGTTGGTTTTGTAATTTATAGTGTAGATTATTGGTTTAGGAAAAAGAAACTAACTATTATTAATTTAGCTTTTATTACTCACATCTCAATATTTGGATTTGGCTATTT
>CAMDBK010000331.1 GCA_945889235.1 Chitinophaga pinensis | reverse complement strand
GAAAACAATATCGTTTCGAACGTCCGATACTACGTTTCCCCATTCGTTTGCTGCTGTTCCCGCCATTGTATTATTATTTAGGGTTAGTGGTTGTAGTTGTTCCTTCCGATGCCTGCAAAAGTTCATACTCGGTTGGTATCATATCTACTACTGCATATTTTCCAATCATGGAAATATTCAGTTCGTCAACCAAATCAATTACGTTTCTGTAAGTTGCTTTATCGTCTGCTTTTATAAGAACGGTTACTGCATCTTTCTTGCTTTTCTCAGCTATTACCAATCGCTTATAAGTAGAGTCTGCAATTTCTTTTTTCTTAAGTTTTTCTTCCAGCTTAAAAATTTCTTTGCGAACAGGGTCGTTGCGATCAAGTAAAATTTTACGCAAGCCATCGTTCGAAAAATTAGTTTTAATTAACTGAGTTGGTGGTTCACCTTTAGGATTATTGGGTGGATAAAATTCACCTGGATAATAATAAATACCATCTGCTTTGGTTAATATAAAAGTCAAGGCATTATTAATTTTGGGTGGTTTAAAATCTTTGTCTTCAGGGTCAGCCGGGTAATTGATTTCCATAGCCTTTGGTTTGCTGAATGTTGAAGTGAGAACGAAAAAGGTGAGCAGCAGAAAAGCCAAATCCACCATAGGAGTCATGTCTATCCGCGTAGATGCTTTTTTGGCACGTTTCTTCTCGTGCTTCCCGTGACTTCCGCCACCACCATCGCCTGTGTTTACATCTGCCATTTTATTTTATTTTTTATGGGGTTACAGGGGCTACCTCATCTTGTTCAAGATTGGTAATCAGGTTAAACCTGTAAATTTTTAATTTTTTGAATACTTCAATTACTCCTTTAACTGAAACATAAGGTGTTTCAGCGTCTGCTTTAATTGCAAAGCGTAACTTCTCATATTTGAAATCACGTCCTAATTTTTCAGCTTTATCCTTTTCTGCCTGCGCATGTCTTGCAGCTTCTATCTGCCCGAATTGTATCCAGTGTCCTAATTGCGGGTTCAATGAATCAAGCGGAATACCTGGTGATTTATATTTGCCGCGTGCAACATCATCCAGCATAATATATTGTTTCAGGTTTTGCATAGAAACACCGAATGTTGTCATTCCGGCAAACTTCTTCTTTTCTGCTTCAGTAAACTGCACATTGTATTGTGCTCCCATTTTTTCCAGAGTCTTTATTCTTACCTGTGGGTTGGCGATGTTGAAGAAGGGTTTTCCATCAGGGTCAACCGTAATCATCATCACGTTATCAGGAAGTAATTTATCAGAATTGGAAGAAGGTGTATCAACCACCACCGGCTCATCAACACGCACAGAAGCGGTAAGCATAAAGAAGGTAACTAAAAGAAAAGCAAGGTCAACCATTGGAGTCATATCCAGACTGGGACTGCTGCTTGGTAATTTTACTTTAGGCATACTTCTTATTATATAGTATTAAACTTCAGCCTTTGTTTTTTTATGAATGCATTCTGCGTTCTGAAAATGTGGATGCCTTATCGGCTAAAATTCCACAAACAAAGAATAAAAAATTATTTGTGAGCGTTTACAGATTGTACAATGCTGAAACCTGCTTCGTCCATGCTGTAAGTTAAACTGTCAATTTTTGAACTGAACAGGTTATACATAATAATACCTATAACAGAAGCGATGATACCAAATGCTGTATTGATAAGTGCCTCAGAGATACCGGTTGCAAGTGCAGTGGTGTCAGGAGCTCCTGCTTGTGAAAGTGCAGCAAATGAACGTATCATCCCTATAACTGTTCCTATAAGACCAAAAAGAGTTGCAACCGTAGCACAGGTAGAAATGATAACCATGTTTTTAGAAAGCATAGGTAGTTCCAGTGAAGTAGCTTCTTCCAGTTCTTTCTGAACAGCAGCAACTTTACTTTCTTTATCCAATCCGGCTTCGTTACGGATGTTTTTGTATTTCTCAACCCCTGCACGAATCACATTAGCCAAAGAACCTTGTTGGTTATCGCAGGCTGCAATTGCTTCGTCAAGATTTTCTGATTCCAATGAAGATTTTACTGATTTAATGAATTGAGCTGAATTGCCTTTTCCGCTGGAACGCTGAATAGTTAAAAACCTTTCCAGAGAAAAAATAATAATAATAACATTGATTGCAATAAGAATAGGAACAATGAAACCACCTTTAAACATCATACCTTGAAGATTGCCTGGCAGTGGATGTCCTTCTGCATCAAAGTTAGATGCGCTTCCAAGGATAAAACTCCATATTGCCCATCCTATTACTACTGCAAGTGCAATGCATAGAAAAGAAGCTACTGATGACAAGCCATTGAATTTTGAATTTTGTGTGCTCATAATTAATTACAATTTTGGGTTAATGATTATTGATTTGTTTTTGGATGATTTATTAATGTAACGTAATAAGTATAGATTTATTATTTACCCGTTTTTTCATTTCAAGCGGGCGTCAAAAATATAAAATTCTAATAAGATTCGTAATCTGTTTACAAAAACTTCACAAAAGATGGGAAATTATAGTGACAAATAATTTTCAAATGAAAGTAAAAAGCCACTGATTTCTATGATTAAATTAAGTGTTAATCAGTGAAATCAGTGGCAAAAAAATAAAGTTGAGCTATGCGGAGAGAGAGGGATTCGAACCCATTTTGTGTTCAAAATAGATATAGAATGAACTCAAATTGGTAGAAAATATCCAATTGCCAAACTATTAATTAGTTAAAATCCAAAACCTGAAATTTATTTTTCAAACAAACGCAGGTAATCCTCAAAAATAAAAATACGGTTTCTTTTGAAGCCGGTTTGCTCTTTCAGAATTTTCAGCTTTTCAAAATCATTAATAAGTCGATGTGCGGTTGAAATATTTACATTAAGAACCTGTGCAACTTCAATACTGTCAACAATAGGTTTTGAATATAAGAACCTGATGAATTTCATGGCAAGCGGAGTTCTTTTCCCAAGAGTGAGAATCTTTTTTTCTTCCAGTTCTTTTCGGAGTTTAATTATAGCATGAAATGTTTGTATTGAATTTTCTGCAGTTTCTAAAATACCAACCAAAAAGAAAGTAAGCCATTGCGTTAAATTATTTTGGGTCCTTACAACAGTAAGATTATCGTAATAAGTACTCCGGTTCCGTTCAAAAAAATCAGAAAGATATAAT
>CAMDBK010000330.1 GCA_945889235.1 Chitinophaga pinensis | reverse complement strand
GTAGTTGTTGTGGTAGTTGTTGTTCCTTCGTCAGTTTTCACTACTTCTGTTTTTGTTTCTGTTGATGTTTCTGTTTTTGTTTCTCCTCCGCATGATGCGAAAATAAATGTTCCCGCTGCGAAAATGAGCATGTAAATTTTGTTCATGATTATGGTTTGGGTTTTAAAGATTAATAATGTCCAAATGTATAATCATTAGTATGTCCTGAATTACCTGACCCAAAAAAGTTTAAAACAGTGTTTGTTAATAACCTTAGAAAATTTTTGCCACTAATTTCACGAATGAATTAGTGAAAATTAGTGTAATTAGTGGCTTCTATTTATGTTTAGTATAAGCCCTGAATTTCTATTTTTACCCGCTCTAAAAACTGAAAAATGATAAAAAAAATAATGTTGCTTGGTTCAGGTGAATTGGGAAAAGAATTTGTGATTGCTGCCAAAAGAATGGGGCAATTTATAATTGCAGTTGATTCATACGCTGGTGCACCGGCCATGCAGGTTGCAGATACTTTTGAAGTAATTGATATGCTTGACGGAAATGCGTTAGATTCCATTGTTGCAAAACACAAACCTGATTTAATAGTTCCTGAAATTGAAGCCATACGCACAGAGCGTTTTTACGAATATGAGAACCAAGGAATACAAGTTGTTCCCAGTGCACGTGCGGCAAATTTTACCATGAACCGCAAAGCAATCCGTGATTTGGCGGCAAAAGAATTAGGCTTAAAAACTGCTAATTATCGCTTTGCAACTACTGCTGAAGAATTTAAAAAAGCGGTAAAAGAAATTGGAATTCCATGTGTAGTAAAACCACTCATGTCATCATCTGGCAAAGGACAAAGCACAATAAAAACCGAATCAGATATTGATAAAGCCTGGGAAATTGCAACCACAAAAAGTCGTGGTGATATTCAGGAAGTAATTGTAGAAGCGTTTGTAAAATTTGATACCGAAATAACGTTGCTGACTGTTACACAAAAAAATGGTCCGACCTTATTTTGTCCGCCAATAGGACACAGACAGGAATCAGGTGATTACCGCGAAAGCTGGCAACCTGTGCACATCGGCAAAAAAGAATTAGAAGAAGCACAGCTAATGGCAGAAAAAGTTACCCGTGCTTTAACCGGACAAGGACTTTGGGGAGTTGAATTTTTTCTGGGTGAAGATGGCGTTTACTTCTCTGAACTCTCACCCCGCCCGCACGATACAGGCATGGTAACGCTTGCAGGAACACAAAATTTTTCAGAGTTTGAATTGCATCTACGTGCAGTTCTTGGTTTGCCAATTCCTGAAATAAAATTAGAAAAAACAGGAGCCAGTGCTGTAATTCTTGCTGATAGAATTAATCCAACACCACCGCAATACGAAGGTGTTGCAGAAGCATTAAAAGAGCCCGATACAGACATTCGCATTTTTGGAAAACCAACTACACGACCCAACCGAAGAATGGCAGTAGCATTAGTTTCTGCAAAACCCGATGCAGATGTTTCTAAGTTAATTGAAAAAGCAAAAAAAGTTGCTGCTCAGGTAAAACTGAACTACTAATTCAGTTTGTAAATTTTTCCGGGAAGAGAAGAAACAATGCCTGAAAACTCCATATTTAAAAGCGTTGCAGCTATTTTACTCATACTCATTTTTGCAGCAGCAGAAAGTAAATCAATATGCAACTGACCTTTTTCAGTTAGAATATCAGCTATGATTTTTTCATCTGTACTTAGCTCAACAAATAATTTTTTCTGCACTGTTTTTTTCTTTCCTGTTTCAGTTTCCCAGCCCATCAGGTAAGCAATTTCTTTTGCCGAAGTAACCAGCGCAGCCTTGTTGCGACTGATCAGCCAGTTGCAGCCTTCCGAGTATTTATCTTTCGCTCTTCCCGGAACGGCAAACACATCGCGGCTATAACTGTTTGCTATTTCTGCTGTAATAAGTGAACCGCCTTTTCCCGTGCTCTCTACCACCAGAACTGCATCTGCCATGCCAGCAATAATGCGGTTTCGCTTTGGAAAATTTTCTGGTATAAATTCTGTTTTTGAAGAATAATCAGTGACCAATGCACCGTTATCAATAATTTTTTTCGCAGTATCACGATGAGCGGAAGGATACATAATATCAAGTCCGTGACCAAGTACAGCAAGTGTTTTAAGATTATTTTTCAAAGCTGCTTTGTGTGCACAAATATCAATGCCGTAAGCCAACCCACTTGCAATGGTCACATCAAGCGGAGCCAATTCCTCAATAATATTTTCGCATATTTCTTTTCCGTAATCGGTTGCTTTACGTGTTCCGACTATGCTCAGAATTTTTGATGAATTAAAATCGTAATCTCCTTTTGTGTAAAGTAAAACAGGACTGTCATCACAATTTTTTAGTCGGTTTGGATATTCTTTTTCTGTGAAAAAATAAGTTTTTATTTTATGCTTTTCAATGAACTTTATTTCTTCTTCAGCGCGTTCAAAAACATCGGAAACACTAATTAGTTTCGCTGTTGCAGCGCCAATGCCGGGTATTTTTTCAAGATGAATTTTCTTTTCTTTAAAAACTTCTTCAACCCCTCCGCAATAAGCAATCAGCTTCTTTGAAGTGATATCGCCAATGCCCGGAATAAGAGTTATGGCAATCTGAAATAAAAGCTTGTTATCGGACACAATATAAATTTTGCCGAAAAAGTATAAAAAAATGTTATGCGTGCATAACTATTTTTTACATTCGCAATCTTTTCAGCCCTCTTCAACCTTTTTATTAACTTTTTATTCTTTATTTTTTATGAAATTGAAATCTTTTTTCGCTCTCTCTGTAGCTTTATTTTCAGTTTTTTCATTCACTGAAATTTTTGCTCAAACTACGTTTGAAAATGTGAATGCCATTTTTCAGGCAAAATGTACAGCCGGCTGTCATAGCGGTGGATCTCCTTCTGGCAATCTCAGCCTGAGCGGAACTACTGCTGATATTTATAGCAGGTTGGTTAATGTAACACCTACTAATCCAACAGCAGCAGCTAAAGGATATAAACGGGTTTCTCCGGGCTATCCCTATAACAGTTTTCTTATGAAGAAAGTAAATAACGGATTAGATGTTCACAACGATCTTGTAACCGGTGAAGGAAACACAATGCCGAATAATCAAAATACGATGACCAATGTTGAAAAAGAACTTATCCGCCAA
>CAMDBK010000329.1 GCA_945889235.1 Chitinophaga pinensis | reverse complement strand
ATACATTTCTTTTTACTTAACTAATTGAAAGCAATTAAAATTAACCAATGAGATTAAGAATAGACTTCTTCGGATTACTTAGAAATATAATTCCCGTATTCTTCAATTTTAAATGCAAGTCGTTTTGCCAGAAATTCATTTCCGCTTCCAAGTTCACGCAATATCATTCTCGCCTGTTCCTGATACTTCAATCTTTTTTCATCACTCCAGTTTGGGGGAGGAGGCTGAAGATTGGTAATTCTGTCTGCTAGTTTAATGGCCCATACTTCCGGTTGTAATTTTTTAGTTCTGGCTATAGAGTCATTCATCTGATCAACTTTCGGAACTGCTTTATTTTTTGATAATGCACTTACTGCATTCGCCACATCGCTGCCGAATTCGGTTTCCAGTTCAGAAAATTCAGTCTGTGTATCTTCAAGCGTATCATGAAGCAAGGCAACCTGAATGGCAAAATCCAGATTGAAGTTTTCAGTTGCAGGAGCAGCAATTAATATTTCCATTGCCACATTACTCAAATGGACAACATATGGAAGTTCGGTCCCTTTAACTTTTTGAGATTTCTCTTCGTGCCTGGCAGTTGCAAATTTTATTGCATTCTGATAAAGTGTTTGTGTTTCCATGTTTTTAAATTTTTTATTAAGAATAATTAATTCATGTACCTCAATGAGTTTATCAATTATAATTTCAATGCAAGTGAACAGGCGAAGTAAGTTCACTTTTCATTTAAACTTCTACTAATTCACCGACCTCTATCTGTTCGATTATTTTGTCTAAAACATTATCAGACCAATAATCATCCAGCGGTTTAAATCTTTTCCCGCTATTAGGACTTCCTTTAAGCCGAACGCCGCAACCACATAATCCAACATTATGAGTAATTCCTACCAAGTAAAGATTGACTTCGCAGCATTCATTAATATCTGCAATGGTATAAATTCTTCCTTTTAAGGTTGTGTTATTGTAAGCAGTTTCTATGCAAATTACTTTTTGTCCTATGTAAAACATGGTGCTTGTCTTTTAGGTTGGTTAAATTGTAAAAGCCTGCAATTAATTTTTTAAAGTAATTAGTTCCGGCACCTCGTTTATTTTCCCATATACAATCGCATTCTGCTCAAATTCTTTACCTAAGTCAATCGCTTCATTCTTTTTGATACCAACAATGAGAATACTTCTTTCCGGTTTCCAGGTTGGGTCTTCACCAACACCCTCGCCTTCGTAAAATTTATAATCTGAAATTTTTGAAATCAGTTGAGATTGCCGCAACAGATTTTCCTTATTTGTCAATTCTTTAGAGTAAGGATTATAGGCTGTTAAGTAAGCCCATTCAGCCTGACCATCCTTTTTAATTAAGGTATCAAGTTCTGCATTCCTTTTTCCAATCTCAATTATGATTGGAGGAATAAAAACATGGAATTTAGTAGTGGTATAAGCATTAATTAAATCATCATTTATTTCCATCAGTTATTTGTGTTTTAATAGATCAGATAGAATATAATTTTTTAGCATATGCATAAATTGCTTTCTTCAGTTTTAATTTTTGTCAGCGCAACCTAACTATATAACCATTAACAAGTTTTACATTATGACGGAGATCGATTTTTTTAACTATGCCTCCCGCATTATCATCAGACCAATAGAAAAGAGTATCTGAATTGAATCTGCGTCTCTTGATTTCAGCTTCGAGCAGCATTTTACTTTGGCCGAAAGCGAAACCATAAAACGGAGACCAAACCATTTGATTAATTCTGTCAATTAACTCTTCATCTGTCATATTGTGTAATCTATTAGTTTCAGATTGTATGTATTCAAATGCGGTTTGTGTATTCATAATAGTTGATTTTAGATTAGTTCATTTAGTAGTTTCAAAAATTGTTTTCGTGATATTTCATGTGCACCCATGCTTAACAGATGAGAAGTTGTTTGCTGACAATCCATAAGTTCAATTCCATATTCAAGGCTGTTTTCACACAGAAATATTAGTGCAGCTTTACTTGCATTGCTTTTGTAACTGAACATACTCTCTCCGAAAAATACTTTGCCAAGTTGAACACCGTAAAGCCCTCCGACAATTTCATCATTCATCCATACTTCGACCGAATGGGCAATTCCATTTTGATGTAACTTGGTATAAGCGTTTTGAAATTCGAGTAGTATCCATGTTCCTCCATCGTATTCATTCAAACGGATATTTCTGCATTCAGCAATCACAGTTTTAAAGGATGCATCAATTGTTATTTTGAACTGATTCTTTTTTAAAACTTTTTTCATGCTTTGGCTGATAACAATATTTTCCGGAAGCAGAATCAATCTCGGATCAGGGCTGAACCAGCAAATCTTTCCGTCGACAACAGACCACGGAAAGATCCCATTGCTATAAGCATCAAGCAGAGTACCTGTTTCAAGATTTCCACCGATGGCAACTAGACCATTTTCATCTGCTGAATTCGGGTCAGGAAATATTGAATTGGTTTTATTTATAATCTGCTGATTCATTTTTAGAATTATTGTAACTGTTTCAGGATTGATTCATTTAATACCTCCCAAGGTAAATCTGCTTTTCCAAAATGTCCATATGCTGCTGTCTGAAAATAGATTGGCTGTTTTAATTTCAGAGTATTGATTATTCCATTGGGTGTAAGATCAAATAGCTGATTTATTCTATCAGCAATTGATTCATCACTGATTTTTCCTGTACCGTGCGTGTTTACATAAACTGAAGTTGGCTTTGCAACTCCTATTGCATAGGATAATTGTACGGTGCAACGATCAGCCAGACCTGATGCAACAATATGCTTTGCCACATACCGTGCTGCATATGCGGCTGAACGGTCGACTTTGCTCGGATCTTTACCCGAGAATGCACCGCCTCCATGCGGACAACTACCGCCATAAGTATCTACAATGATTTTTCTTCCGGTCAATCCTGTATCACCATGTGGTCCACCAATGGTGAAACTGCCCGATGGATTAATAAGGTATTCAGGTGTGCTTCCGTTTAAGTAATTTTCTATTATCGGTTTTATTTTTTGTTCAATAACCACCTCTCTGATTTCTTCCTGTGTAACATTTGATTTGTGCTGGGTTGAAAGCACGACCGTTTCTACCCGTGCAGGTCTGTTATTTTCGTATAGTACCGTTACCTGTGATTTTGCATCGGGGAGGAGCCAGTCAATT
>CAMDBK010000328.1 GCA_945889235.1 Chitinophaga pinensis | reverse complement strand
TACCGAAAATGTTGCTGATTTTTATAACGCCATGCTGGCAATTGTGGTAGGGATTTTTCTCCACGTTTCAACAACCATTTTATTCGAGTCAACCGACAATCATCGGTTTAATCTTATAAAGTCAGTTGCAATAATTACGGGGATTGCGTTGGCTTTGCTTATGTTGTAAGTAGCCGTCATTGCGAGCGCAGCGAAGCAATCTCACAATATGAAGTAGTATGTAAACAAGAGATTGCTTCAGGTGAAAAAACCTCGCAATGACGGATTACCTACCTTTCACAAACTTAAATCCTTTACCAAGATAACGTGCTTTGCTGCCCAGTTCCTCCTCAATGCGCAGGAGTTGATTATACTTTGCAATCCGGTCGCTGCGTGAGGCTGAACCGGTTTTTATTTGTCCTGTGTTTAAAGCTACTGCAAGGTCGGCAATAGTGGTGTCTTCCGTTTCTCCTGAGCGGTGACTCATAATGGATGTATAACCATTGTTATCCGCCATTTTCACCGCATCAATGGTTTCGGTGAGTGTTCCAATCTGATTTACTTTAACTAAAATGGAGTTGGCAATACCTTCATCAATGCCGCGTTTCAGGCGTTTTACGTTGGTAACAAAAAGGTCATCACCTACCAACTGAACTTTATCACCAAGCGTTGTGGTTAATTCTTTCCAGCCAGCCCAATCATCTTCATCCAAACCATCTTCAATGGAGATGATTGGATATTTACTGCACCAGTCTTTCCAGAAACTAACCATTTCAGAAGAAGTCAATTTATCGCCTGTTGATTTTTTGAAGTGATACACTTTATTTGTTGCATCATAAAACTCAGAAGTAGCAGCATCCATGGCAATAAAAATATCCACTCCCGGTTTGTAGCCTGCTTTTTCAATTGCCTGTAACACTACGTTTATGGCTTCTTCGTTTGATTTCAGGTTAGGTGCAAAACCACCTTCATCGCCAACATTGGTAGAATGTTTTGAAGATTTCAAAACATTTTTCAGGTGATGAAAAACTTCAACGCCCATGCGCAGTGCATCACTGAAACGCTCTGCTCCTACCGGTACAATCATGAATTCCTGGAAGTCAATACTGTTGTCGGCATGGGAGCCGCCATTCAAAATATTCATCAATGGAATTGGTAACAAGGTAGCATCTGCACCACCCACGTAACGATAAAGCGGCTGACCTTTTAATTGTGCTGCTGTACGCGCCACTGCTAATGAAACTCCAAGCAATGCATTCGCACCAAGGTTGGCTTTGTTTTCTGTTCCGTCCAGTTGAAGCATTTTGTTATCAATTGCTTTCTGGTCAAAAATATCCATGCCTTTCAATGCTGTATTCAATGTAGTGTTTACATTGTTAACTGCCTTCAATACACCTTTTCCTAAGTAAACAGTTTTGTCGCCATCACGCAGTTCAACTGCTTCGTGCTTACCGGTTGATGCACCTGAAGGCACAGCTGCACGACCAATTACACCGTTGTCAGCAGTTACATCTACTTCAATAGTCGGGTTGCCTCTTGAATCTAAAATCTGGCGGGCATGGATGGCGGAGATGGTGCTCATTTTCTTATTTGTGAATTGGGATTTGGCGAATTGGTGTCACCCTGAGCGTAGTCGAAGGGTAATTATTTAAAAGTAATTTAGATGCTTCGACTACGCTCAGCATGACAGCCGTTAGTTCTGGACATTAACTTCAGCAGCTTTAAATTCTTTGATGTTACTGATAAACTCATCAAACAAATAACGCGCATCGTGCGGACCGGGCGATGCCTCGGGGTGATACTGCACGGTGAAAACTTTTTTGGTTTTCATTCTAATTCCTTCAATGGTTTTATCATTCAGGTTAATGTGTGTTATTTCCAGTTCAGGATTGTTACGCACATCTTCTTCCACTACTCCGAAACCGTGATTTTGCGAGGTTACTTCGCATTTTCCTGTAATCAGGTTTATAATCGGATGATTAATTCCCCTATGACCATTATGCATTTTATACGTGCGCACACCGTTGCATTCAGCAATAATCTGGTGACCGAGGCAAATACCAAACACCGGAATTCCTGTGTTAATGATTTCCGAAACTAATTTAACGGTATCGTGCATTACACCCGGGTCACCGGGACCGTTTGAAATCATAAATCCATCGGGTGAGAATTCCAGCAACTCATTCAGCGTTGAATTCATCGGGAATACTTTCACGTAACAATCGCGCTCGGTAAGGCAGCGAATAATATTTTTCTTTACACCTAAATCCAGCAATGCCACGCGGAAGGATGCGTTCTCATTGCCCGATGTGTAAGCAGTTTTGGTGCTTACTTTAGATGACAACTCCAACCCTGCCATGGAAGGGACTTTGGCTAATTCTATTTTCAGAAATTCAATATCTGTATTCTCAGAAGAAATGATTGCATTCATGGCGCCTTTGTCGCGGATATGACGAACAATGGCGCGGGTATCTACATCCGAAATAGCTACCATTCCCTGCAAGGCAAAATACTCTTCCAGTGAGGCATAAGCATCGGGACGCGAATACTGAGTTGAAAAATATTTGCATACCAGGCCCGATATTTTCATCCTTTCTGATTCCATTTCCTTGATATGCACACCGTAGTTACCAATATGTACATTGGTGCTGAGCATTATTTGTCCGTAGTAGCTGGGATCTGTAAATATTTCCTGATAGCCTGTCATTCCGGTATTGAAGCAGAGTTCACCGGTGGTGGTTCCTATCTTTCCGGCAGCTTTGCCTTTATAAACAGTGCCGTCTTCAAGTAAGAGAACGGCTTCTTTTTTGGGGATGTACTTCATTTTTTTATTCGCAGGCAAATATAAAAAAAGGATAAAGCGTTTTGTGCTTTATCCTTTTCAAGAGTTTTGAACATATGTTGATTACTCAGCTTTACCTTCTCCTTCGTCTGCTTTCTTCTTTTTAGGAGCTGCTGCTTTCTTTGCTTTTGGTTTAGCTGCTGCTGCTGTCGCCTCAGGCGACACTGCACCTTCTGCTGCATCCGTTGCTTTTTTAGCAGCCGGCTTACGGCTTCTGCGTGTAGTTTTTGGTTTCACTTCCGCTTTACCGCTGCCTGTGTAAATCTCGTTGTAGTCAACCAACTCAATTAAACACATTTCGGCATTGTCACCCAAACGGTTGCCCGTTTTGATGATGCGGGTGTAACCTCCCGGACGGGTAGCCACTTTCACCGCTACATCACGAAACA
>CAMDBK010000327.1 GCA_945889235.1 Chitinophaga pinensis | reverse complement strand
TTGATGACCTGAATAAAATAGGAACGGTTGCCTACATTATTAAAATGTTGCGTATGCCCGATGGAAACACAACCGTAATTATTCAGGGAAAAAAGCGTTTTGAATTGAAAGAAGCGGTGCAGAGTGAACCTTATTTTAAAGCCAAAGTTGAAGCAATCGTTGAAACTAAACCCGATAAAAAAGACAAAGAGTTCAGTGCATTAATTTCTTCGCTCAAAGATGTGGCAACGCAGATTGTGCGCCAGTCTCCCAACATTCCATCTGAATCAGCGTTCGCTTTAAAAAACATTAACAGCCCTTCTTTTCTAATTCATTTCATTTCTTCCAACATGAATGTGGAGGTACATGAAAAACAAAAAGTTTTGGATGAATCAGATTTGAAGAAACGTGCAACATTAGTGTTAGAATTTCTTACCAAAGAGTTGCAAATGCTGGAATTGAAAAACCAGATACAGACTAAAGTTAAAACGGATTTAGATAAGCAGCAGCGCGAGTATTTCCTGAATCAACAAATGAAAACCATTCAGGAAGAACTGGGCGGAAATTCATTTGAACAAGAGTTAAAAGAACTGGAAAAACGTGCTGAAAAGAAAAAGTGGAGTAAGGAAACAGCAGAACTTTTCAAAAAGGAATTGGCGAAATTGAAGCGAATGAATCCAATGGCTTCCGAGTATTCGGTGCAAACCAATTACCTGGATGTGTTGCTGGATATTCCCTGGGGCGAATACACCAAAGATAATTTCAACCTCAAGCGTGCAAAAAACATTTTAGATAATGACCATTTTGGTTTGGACAAAGTAAAAGACCGTATTTTGGAACATCTTGCCGTTTTAAAACTGAAAGGAGATATGAAGTCGCCAATCCTTTGTCTGGTCGGCCCTCCGGGAGTTGGTAAAACTTCATTAGGTAAATCAATTGCCACTGCGTTGGGAAGAAAATATGTTCGTATGTCATTGGGCGGTTTGCGTGATGAAGCGGAAGTTCGCGGTCACCGCAAAACCTACATTGGCGCAATGCCGGGAAGAGTGATACAAAGTCTTCGCAAAGCAAAAACTTCCAATCCTGTTTTTGTGCTGGATGAATTGGATAAGGTTGGGCGCGATGCACACGGTGATCCTTCATCTGCTTTACTGGAAGTGCTTGACCCGGAACAAAATAATTCATTTCACGATAATTATATTGAAACAGGTTACGATCTTTCTAAAGTTCTGTTTATTGCAACAGCCAATTCGCTCAGCACCATTCAACCTGCTCTTCGCGACAGGCTTGAAATCATTGAGGTAACAGGTTACACGGTTGAAGAAAAGATTGAAATAGCCAAGCGCCATCTTGTTCCTAAACAGGTGGAAGAACATGGCATGAAGAAGAAACAAATTTCGTTCAGCGATAAAGTGCTGGAAAAAATAATTGAAGAATATACCCGTGAATCGGGAGTGAGGAATTTAGAAAAAGTGATTGGAAAGGTTGTGCGAAATACAGCTAAAACAATTGCACAAGGCGACAAATACGAAGTTGAAATAACGGAAGACAAAGCACGGAAAATTCTTGGTGTATCACATTTTCAAAAAGATATTTACCAAGGCAATGATATTGCCGGAGTTGTTACAGGTCTTGCCTGGACTGCCTTTGGTGGCGATATACTTTTTATTGAAGTGAGTTTAAGCAAAGGAAAAGGCAAACTTACCTTAACCGGAAATTTGGGTGATGTAATGAAAGAATCAGCCATGCTTGCTCTTGAATACCTGAAAGCGCATTGCTACGATTTGGGTTTGCAGGCAGATTTGTTTGAACAGTGGAATGTACACGTTCACGTGCCTGAAGGTGCTACACCTAAAGACGGACCAAGTGCAGGTGTCACCATTTTCACTGCTCTTGCATCAGCATTTACGCAACGCAAAGTGAAAGAGAAATTAGCCATGACAGGTGAAATTACGCTGCGAGGAAGAGTGCTTCCCGTTGGAGGAATAAAAGAGAAAATACTTGCTGCAAAACGTGCAAACATTACCGATATTATTCTTTCGCATGAGAATGAAAAAGACATCAATGAAATTCAACCGCATTACCTCAAAGGTTTGAAATTTCACTATGTGAAAACGATGATTGAGGTTGCGGATATTGCGCTGCTGGAGGAAAAGGTAAAGGCGAAAATGCCTGCCTGATAAATCAGTTTATAGTTAAAACAGCTCCGTTCCAGACCAGATTATCACTCTCAGATGAGATGTGATGTTTGGTCTGGTTCTTTTCCGGCAAAAAATCACCGCTGGTATAAACCGGAACATTGATAAAAACCTTTTCGGCAAGGTGTTCAACCCCATCAATCAATACACGCCAGTAAAGAAGGTTGTCGGTGCATTCGGTATTAAAGCGGATTTTTATTGCGTGTTTCTTTCTCGTAATTTCTTCCACATGCTGCTGTGAGCGCCAACTTTGTTTACATCGTATTCTTCTCCGTAAGAAGTCCATCCGCATTTTTCATAAAATGGAATTGCATTAAGACGCGCCTGTAACCAACCAGTTCTTGCATTCCAATGTTGTTTTGCAGTTTCTTCCAATGCAAATAGGATTTTTGCAGCAAATCCTTTTCCCTGAAATTCAGGCAGCGTTCCCATTTGCCTGATCTGGACAGCAGGGCGCAAATCCGAAGAAGAAGAAGAGAGTGGTTCAAATGCCGGACAGTTACTGCCTACAGGATCTTTCACCGAGCCATCACCGGCAATCAGTGCAATTCTCCCGACAGCAATAATTTTCTCTGCTCCCTCTCCCTCGGAGAGGGCCGGGGTGAGGCTTATATAAGCATGAATAGCTTTATCATCATCGTTTAGTAATTCAGAGCCGCGCGGACTTCCCAATGGTTTGCGCAACACTTCAAATCGCACATCAAAATATTCTTTAGGAAGCGGTTCGCCCGGAAGTGCAACAATTAAGTTCATAGATATAAATCTGCAATGGCTAACGTAGCAAAAACAATACTCGCAATTCCGTTGGTAGTAAAAAATGCAATGTTCACTTTGCTTAAATCATCAGGTTTTACAAGGCTGTGCTGGTAAATCAACAGCCCGCTGAATATGGTTGCTGCAACCCAGTAATAGATTCCGGCATTTCCAATAAATCCTGCAGCAAGAATAAATGCCGCTGAAAAAAAGTGAAAAACAGAAGAAAGTAACAAAGCGTTTTTTGTTCCCATCACTGCGGGAATAGAATGCAAACCTTTTGATTT
>CAMDBK010000326.1 GCA_945889235.1 Chitinophaga pinensis | reverse complement strand
AAAGCCCTGCTAACTTTCCATTAACCGAAAGGAGAGCATACATTTTATCACGATAGTGTGTTCTTAAATTTGGATTTATAGCACAGAAAAAAGTTTGCTCAAGAATTAAATCATACTCACCGCTGTGTTCAAAAAAATCACCAAGTACTATATTGATATTGGGATTTTCACGAAATTTATTTTTTAATTTATTTACAAGAGTTGGTGCAATGTCAATGAGTGTAACATTGGTAAAACCCTTTTGCAACAGATATTCTGCTTCATATGTATTTCCGCAACCGGGAATAAGAATTCGCAGATTTTTATTTTCCAACTGATCTATATAAGCTTTCAAAGGGGGTGATACAATACCTAAATCCCAACCCATTAAATTTGTTTGATAAAGACTATCCCAAAACTGTTGCGTTGATTGCTTATTGTAAATATTATCGGTTGAGGAAAAATATTTTTCAATAGTTAACAACCATAAGAAATAATTTTCAGACTCAGCTTGAACAGTACTATTTGCAGCTTCTTTCGCAGAAGTGTTACATATAATTTTGCAGCATAACTCTACATCATTTGTAATACAACCTGCATGAATCCGTGAACGCGCAGCCAATGCAACACCGCAGGCAAGTTGCGGTAAATATTTCTCTGAGAAAGTTATTAATTCTTTGAGAGTGGAATCATCTGAACCACCAACATAAGCTACTGCAATTCCAACGCCACGCCATAAATCGGCATGATACTTTTCATCAAAACTCAAAAGCAATTCATTTGTTTTTGCAGCCTCACCTTTACTCAGGTACCACAAACTTCTGCCTACACCCTGATAATAAGCCGGCAACATATTTAGTGAAACATAGGCAGGCAATTGTTTATTTCTAACTGTTTGCCTGTTGCGAAAAGTACTGTCATAATATCCGCAGCCATCAGCAACGCGGTAACGAAGCAATTGAGGAAGGCTTTCAATAATAGAATCTAATGAAAGTGATTGTTGCGCTACTGCCCAACCCAGACCTGCATAAACCTGCGCAGCGTGTGGCTTAACTAAATCATCAGCAAAGTGTTTCCATTTTTGTAAAGAATTGTTTTGTTCAAAATCTTTCAATGCAATTTGCATGGAAGATGCTTCGTAAGCAATTGAACGAAATTCAGGTTGAGCGTGCTCACAAAAATCTATAATCTTTTGCAAATCCCTTTCTGTTGAACAAAAACTTTTTGCAGCCTGAAAGACTTCACGAATGAATTCCATTTTCTGCCTTGCTTTGTTCATGGCTGCTACTATGGTCTATTGACTATCGACTATTGTCTCCTTCTTCTCATAAAACCACATTACTTCCACATCTTTTGTTATTTCAGGTGATGGTGCAATGGCTTTATCACTGGTTGTATCAACTTCTCCGTTCAAAGTTATTGTGTAGGGATTTACTTTTATGTCTGGCGAAGTTCCTTTCACCTCCGAACTCACCAAACGGAAAATTGCAACCGCCATTTGCTCCAATTTATTCAGGTTTATGGCAATCTGTTCCATTAAACTTTTGGTTTCAATATCAACGGTTATTGCTGACTGAAATTCACGCAGTAATTTAAGGTCAAAAGGATCAATATATCTGTGTTCAAAAATTCTGTTTTCGTAAGGCAACCACTCTAAGAAAAAATCCTGCATGCGTTTGTGCAACTCAGCAAACTTGCGTCCCAAACTATTTTGCGAAGCAAACAAATCACGCAACAAACGTAAATCTGTAAAGGCATTGTTTACAAACAGCACACAGGGAATTGCCCAATATACAGCCCAGTCCCAGAAAATTTTCATCACCATTATCTGGGCGCTTCCCATCAGTTTATATTTCTCTTGATAAATAGGCAGGAAACTATCAACCCACGCAAGGTGCGCCTGTTCATAAACCTGTGCGCGCAATGCAATATCTTCACCCGCAATATCACGCAAAATCAAATCACTCAGCCATGTATTGTTCAGTGAAATAAAATCACTTCCGGGTGAATAAAACGGATCAAGAAACGCACCCGATTCACCTGTTACCGCCCAGCGCTCGGAAGAATAAATGCGTTGTGTATGATGTGCAAAATGTTTTAGTATTCTGAAATCCATCAGTCCTTCTCCCCTTCCCAATGGCTCCAGCATTTTATAGGCAAGTGGTTCATTTACTCTCATCCACTCCACTGATTTTTCGTAGGTGTTAAATGTTTCAAAAGGATGAATATCAGGGTCGGCAACAATACCGATACTTGTGTTTTTTGTACCCAACGGAATTACCCACAGCCAGTATCCTTTATCAAGAAAATGCACCGTACTTAAATAGCGCAAATGCGGCTCTAAATAATTTTTCCATTCTTTGTTATTACTCCATTCATCAATATCTATAACACCTTTCAAACGCCACCACGAAGTGTTGATATGATGTTCCATCGGTTTTTGGAATTGCAGTTTACGTTTTAAAATACTTCCTCTTCCTGAAGCATCGGCCACCCAGCGACACGAAACGGTTTCTTCTTTTCCGTTTTTGATAAAGGAAACTTTATGACTGTGGTCTGTCGATTGTGGACTATTGACTAATTCCACGTTACTCACCTTCGCTCCCAACAAATATTCCGAGCCTTTTTCCACAGTAAGTTTTGCCATGTAATTTTCAAGTGTTCCTCTGTCCAATTGGTGACTGGGAACAGGCAAACGAAAACGCGGGCCTAATTCAACACGACTTGAAATATCTTCCTTTGTATTTGATTTAAAAAAGAAACGCAAACCGTGTTTCGGTAATTCATGTTCTTCCAAATAGCCTTTCAAATCAAGTACTTCGCGCAGATAATGACTGGCTAACTCAACTGTTGACTCGCCTACTTTATGTGCAGCCAAAGGCGCTTCGGTTTCCCTGCGTTCAAGTATTAAAATTGAAATATCCGGTTTGTGTTTTTTCAGTTGAAGCGAAAGTGTAAGTCCCGCAAGTCCGCCACCAAGAATAACTACATCGTAATTTTTATTCATATATCGTTGAGGTAAAAATTGAGGACGTAAAAGTAATGCACTTCTTTTTAATTATTGCGGAAACAAAAACATCTGTTAATTTTGCCCTTCGCTGAAAAAAAATCTGCCGGACATTGAGCAAGGAAGTTTATATCACCCGACTATCAAAATTTTTACCCAACAACCCCGTTTCAAATGATGAAATGGAAGGTCTTTTGGGAATGATTGATGGCAAACCTTCACGCGGAAGAAGAATTGT
>CAMDBK010000325.1 GCA_945889235.1 Chitinophaga pinensis | reverse complement strand
GATGAATCTGCCATGCTTAAAGCTACGGCTACCGGTGGTTATGGACCGCTTACTTTTACATGGAGTAATGATGCAGGCGTTGGAGATTCGGTTTTAGTTTCACCAGCAGAAACCACAACTTATTTTGTAACTGTGACCGATACATGCGGAATTTTTGCTTTTTCTGATTCTATTGAAGTGGTGGTTCAGTGTGATGTGATTGTCCCCAATATATTTACTCCAAACGGAGATACTCTCAACCAAACTTTTTTTATGGTAAATCTTAATCAGTATCCCGGAAGCAGTCTTATAGTTTATAATCGCTGGGGGCGTGAAGTTTACCAGAATGATGATTATAAAAATGATTGGGATGGAGAAAAGCTTGATGACGGAACTTATTTTTATGTGCTTGTTGTTCCTGACCCCGACCAGGGAACAAAAACCGGTCACGTTACTATCTTAAGAAATTAACCTGTTAATCAGTTAAAATGAAAATCTATAGAGCCATTGTTATTAGTATACTTTTTGCATTTGCAGCAACTACAGTATTTGCACAAAAAAAAGTAAAAGACACGTTTCTTACCAAGAAAACCTACCTGGTTGAAGTAACAATCGCTGGCGGAAAAAAACAAAAAGTGTTTGCAGAGGAATTAAATTTTGCTTCAGGAAAAATTAAAGTAAAACAGCTGGGACTGGAAGAACATTTTCTTCAGGGAGATTATGAAGTTTCTAAAGTTGATTCATCAGGTGAGGCAATGTCAATAGACTTTAAAGGTTCATGCAAAAATGATAAAGAAGAATACATTATTCTTCAGGGAACAGTTTTTGGCGAAATGATTGACGGAACAATTACCTGGGAAACAAAAAAGAAAAAGGTGAAATCAGAAATGACGTTTACAGGCAATTTGAAAGTAAAAGGTCAGAAATTTGTTGCCGGAGAAAAAACGATAGAAAATAATTCAGGTACTCAAAAGTCTTCAGGTAAAGGTGAAGCAAAGCCATCAGGCAAAGGCGAAACAAAGCCCGGGGATTCAAAATCTCCTGACAAGAAAAGCAAGGAAGACAACCTTGACGATGAAATTTTGAATGACGATTTATAAATCCCCTTTTCAGGAGTGCAATTCTAAAGTCAGACAAACTGAAAAAAAATGGTAAAGAATTTTTAAGAAATTCGCACTCCGAAAATCTTAAAATTATGATACCGCCTTTTAAACACCGCCAGGAAATTCAAATCCGATTTTGTGATACCGATTCACTGGGTCATGTAAATAATTCCAATTACCTTTCCTATATGGAATTGGCGCGGATAAGCTACATTGATAAGGTTTTTGGCAATTCTATCAATTGGTCATCTGATGGTGTTATTCTTGCAAAAGCTGTAGTTGATTTCAAGCTTCCTGTAATGTTGTACGATAAACTTTTTGTTTACATACGTACATCACGCTTAGGCACAAAAAGTTTTGATATTGAATACCTGTTTGTAAGAGAAGTAAATGGTAGTAACGAAGTAGTTTCTACTGGCTCAACTATAATGGTTGCATACAATTATTCCACTAACAAAACAATTGAGATTTTGCCTGAGTGGAGGAAAAAAATTGAAGATTACGAGAAGTAATTAGTAGCGAAATCCAAACGTAAGCATAAAGCTTCCTGAAACATTGTTTACTTCTGCTGAAGCAGCATTGGTTGCATCAAGTACGTAAAGATTATACCTGTTCTTCTTTGAGAAATTCATGAGGTAAGCAGCATCCATAAAAAAACCTTTTGTTCTGAAGCCTGCACCAAATGAAACGGTTGAGTTATCCAGTTTAAATGTTTTAGAATAAGGGCTGCCGTAAATTGCATAACCTGCGCGCGCGCTGAAAATCTTGTACCTCCACTCAGTTCCAATTCTTATATTTCCTGTTGCATGGTAGTTATCTTTCACATTCGTGTTTTCAGTAGAAAAATTATAAGAAGAGGAATTAAGTTTTGCTGTTGAGTAGTTTACATATTCATAATCAGCACTTATTAATCCTGCCTTTCCAACAATAAATCCAACACTTGCAATTGCTTTTAAAGGTGTAGTAAGTGTGTAGCTGAAGTTTCCTATTGGCGCAGAAGCAGAAAAATCTGTATTGTAGATTCTTGAACTCATATCAGAAGTCCATGTATCTGTTAACCTGAAATAAGTAGGAGTGTGAAACGCAGCACCAACACGAACCCAATCTGTAATTCTGTAAATAGCGCCTAATTTTAAATTGAAACCACTGCCTGAAGTTTTCATACTTTGATTATACTTCATAGAAGTAAAATTGGGAATTGAATCCAAGTCATCGGTTTCTTCATATGTTTTTTGTGAATAATATTTTATGTTTGGAATGCCAATAGTAGCGCCTAAATACAAGCGGTTGCTATAGTTGGCTCCGAAGGCAATTACTGTTTCTCCCATTGATCCACGCGTGGTGGATTGCAGTTTTTGCAACTGTCCGTAATTTCCCATTGGAGTTTTGTAATTGCTGGTTGTTCCTGGAATGGTATCAATCACATACGTTTGCCAGGCAAGGTTAGCATCAAAAGAATTTGAGTTTGATAAATCATTATAGTTAGTTCCGTAAGCCTGGCTTGCAAATGCATCCGCAATGGAATGGTCAAAATTTCTTCCCTGAATTGAAAGACTGTTTTGAAAACTATTCAACCGGTTATACCCGATTGCAAAATTAAAATTAAGCCATCCGTAAGTGTTGCCTTCTTTATTTCGTATGCGTGTATTCACAATACCTATACTCCCGAAATTAAAATTTGGTTTATTATCTTTTGTTCTTGTTCCAAGATAATCTGCTGTGGAAGTTGAATTGAAAACAGAAGGAGTAACTGAAATTTCGCTGCTGCGGTAAAATGCTATTCCTGCAGGGTTAAAACTAAGCGTAGTAAAATCACTTCCGAGTGCTCCGAATGCCCCTCCAAGCGCAGCAAATCGTGCTGTTCCTGTGGGTGAAATTTGTGAATACCTTAGTGCATCTGTTTCATTTTGTGCTGCAACTGATAAGGCAATCAAAAAAAATATTCCGCTAATAATTTTGGTTTTCATTTTGTGATTTTTTTAACTCGGAATTTTACCTGCGGGGACCACCACCATTTCCACCACCTTTGCTGTTAGATCCTCCGCCATTGAAACCTCCGCTATTTCCACCACCTCTGTTTATTGAGCCGCCATTATTAAATCCGCTGTTTCCGTTGTTAGTATTACCTCTGTCTAAACTACCACCA
>CAMDBK010000324.1 GCA_945889235.1 Chitinophaga pinensis | reverse complement strand
TGGCGGTTGGTGAAAATCTTGGGAAGCCAACGGATGCGGTTATTAACTACCTCGGCCTTTCGGAAAACGTAAAAGTATTTTCGGGAATGCAGGACACTACTGCGTGTATCCTTGGCGGTGGCGCTTTCAGCGATTTCGACACGGTGATTGAAATAGGAACTACGCTGAACACGGGTGTGGTAATCAATAAGCGCATCATTGATATCTTGAACGGAATTTATTCAGTAAGCAGTCCTGTTCCGAACAAATATATTTTAGTGGGCGAGGCCGGTGCGGGAGCTAAAGCGCTGAATTATTTAATGCATAGTTTTTTGCGTGTGGAAGATGACCTTTCACGCATCAATGCAGAAACAGATTCGCATTACGGTAAGATTGCCGATGACATGGCTGCTGCATCACCTGTGGGTAGCAATGGTGTTGTATTTCTTCCCTGGATATTTGGTTCTACCTTTCCCGAACAGGACTTGAATATGAAAGGTGGGTTTATCAATTTGGGTCCTTCAACCAAACGTAATGATATGATACGAGCTGTTTTTGAATCGTATGCTATGAATTTTAAATGGGTGCTGGAGATAAAAGAGAAAATACTGAAACGCAAAATTGAGAAAGTGAATTTTACAGGCGGTGGAGCGCTGTGGGAAACCGCTGCGCAAATCTGTGCAGATGCTCTAAAGATTCCTGTTCAACTGATGGACGAACCGCGACAAGCCAACACAAAAGGCATTGCCTTTATGTGTTTCAATAATCTTGGCGTTGTGAGCTATGATGAAATGAAAACCAAACTGAAAGTGAAGAAAGTATATCAACCCAACCCGGATAACTTTGCGTTTTACGACAAGCGCATGGCTTTTTACAAGAAGATGTATAAGACCATGCGTCCGCTTTATGCATCACTGAATAAATAATTTTACGTATTGTAAATAAACCTCCATGGCTTGACTTCTTCTAGTTCATAAGCCAATTCAATCAATCTCTTATCCAGACCGTAAGGCGCTGAAAAGTGCACACCTAAAGGCATTCCATCAGCATCAATACCGAGAGGAAGTGAAATGGCAGGTGCACCAGTGACATTATTCAGGCCGGTGTAGGATGCAAAATCAACTGCACGTTTTGAAACATCTTCATAAGAAAGCTCAGGAGAGAAATAACCAATCTTAGGCGTCTTGTGCGATAGCACCGGAGACATCAGCACATCGTATTTGTGAAAGAGTTTTTCTGCTTCCAATCCTGTTTTTCGCATAGCACGAATGCTTGCAGGAAGTTTCAGCATATTGGATCTGAAACGCTCGGCAAGACCTGTGGTAAAGGGTTCCAGCAAACTTCGGTCAACTTTTGCTTTCAATATTAATCGCGGCCAATGCGACATCATGTAAGAGAAGAAACCATAGTAATTGAGAAAATGATTTACCATCGTTTCCACATCCAGCGGAAAAGGAATTTGTTCCACATGATGACCAAGGGATTGCAGCAATTGTGCTGTTTCTTTTTGTGTTCTGTAAGTATCTGCATCTTGATTTGCTGTTTGCCCCGCAGGAAGATTTTCAAAAAATGCAATGCGTAGGCGCTGCTTTGAAGCTTCTTTCACGTGTCCCAATTTTGGGATTCGTGCATAGCTGTAATATTTTTCCGCTTCGGCATAAAACAAAGCAGTGTCTCGTACAGTGCGGGTAAGCACTCCCTGATGAACTAATTGCACAGGCATTGCTTCTCCGCCATCAACACCATATAAGCGATGGCGCGAAGGTTTTAAACCAACCAAGCCGCAAATAGCAGCTGGTATGCGTATTGAACCCGCACCATCATTTGCTGAAGCAATTGGAACCACACCGCTTGCTACCATTGCTGCCGAGCCGGATGATGAACCCCCTGTGGTATAATCGGTATTCCATGGATTGCGGGTTATTCCCCAACGTTCGTTCTCGGTGCTGCATATTAATCCGAATTCCGGAAGAGTTGTTTTTCCAAGGTTGCGCAAACCGGTAGAAAGAAACTGGTTAACAAATTTGCTGTTGCTTTTTGCCGGTTTTGCTTTTAAGGCGCCTGTTCCTAATTGTGTGGGATAGCCAGTTATGTTGTCGCTGTCTTTAATGAATGTAGGAACACCGTGCAATGCTCCCCCTGGTTTTTGCTGCGAACCTTTGCGGGCATCATCGTACATTTTTATTACAATGGCATTCAGTTCTCCGTTTACTTTTTCTGTGCGGGCGATAGCTGCTTCGACTACCTCTTCCACCGAAATTTTCTTGGTGGCTATTGCTTCTGCTATTGCAGTAGCATCCATTTTGCCGAGTGCATCGTCTGTAAATGCGGTAACTCTTTTTCCCATTTATGATACCTCTGGTTTTTTTAGCACATAAGAAGAAACAAAAATGCTGATTTCATAAAGTACCAGCAGCGGGATTGTCACCAAAATCTGACTCGTAACATCGGGAGGCGTAATGATGGCAGCAATAATCAGAAGCACAACTATAGCATGTCTGCGGTAGTGGCGCATAAAGTCTGGAGTAAGTACACCAATTTTAGTGAGGAAATAAACTAGAATAGGAAGTTCAAAAACAACACCTGTCATTAAAGTAAGTGTAGTTACTGTGCTGATGAATGAACTCAGACTGATTTGATTTGCTACCAAAGCACTTACCTGATAAGTACCAAGAAAATTTACCGACATGGGTGTGATTACATAATAACCAAACAACACACCCAAAAAGAAAAGCAGCGAAGTAAAAAACACAATTCCATTTGCGTATTTGCGTTCGTGATTGTGTAATCCGGGTTTTATAAAGCGCCACATTTCCAAAACTACATAAGGGAATGCAAGTATTAATCCTGCATAGAGCGAAACCGACATGTGGGTACTGAATTGTCCTGACATATCAATGTTGATAAGGGTAAACGAAAGGTCTTTAATACAAATAGACTCATCAAGATGAAGTTTTTCACCCACCCAGCAAAGAAATCTGTAGGTTGGGAAATCAACATTTTTAGGGGCAAGGATAAGTTTATCAAAAATAAATTCTTTGTTGAAAAAAGCTACAATTGCAAAAATAAAAATGGCTGCTGAACTGCGCACCAAATGCCACCTCAGTTCTTCGAGGTGCTGGAGAAAAGACATTTCGGCTTTAGGCTCTTTTTCGGTTTTCACGGACGCAAAGTTGGCAGAATCATCCGAAGTAAAAACGATTAACAGGAAATATATTTCTACATCATTTTTTGCATTCAATAATTTACC
>CAMDBK010000323.1 GCA_945889235.1 Chitinophaga pinensis | reverse complement strand
ATGAATCATCTGAAGTGTGAAAGTTCAACACATTTTCACCAACCAGAATAAACTTGCTGATACCATGCCTTATAAGTTCATCAACAATATCTCGCTTCAGAATCATGATGTCATTATTAATAGCATCATTCCATTCGCCAATCAATTCAATAATTGCAAAACCTGATTCATAATCAGCAAAAATTATTTTAATAAAAAGCGTGGGCGAACCCATGAAATCCCACTGTGGATGTATGTAATAATTGTAAATAGTATGGGTGTATTCAAACTCGCTGTGTTCCCTTTTATAAAAGGGTGAACGCACATCTTCTTCTGAGATATACAACTCGCGCCAGTTGTAAAATGGTTCTATGTCCTGCATTATTTCCCTCCTTCTACCGCTTTACGAACGCTGCCGTATTTTTTCAGTAATTCATTTGCAGTTTCGTAATCTGTTTTCAATTCGTCCATCACCATTTTTGTGCCGCGGTCCATCAGTTTGTTATTGCTTAGTTGCATATCCACCATGCGATTGCCTTTTACTCTTCCGAGTTTTATCATCACCGTTGTGGATATCATGTTCAGCACTAATTTCTGTGCAGTTCCGGATTTCATGCGTGTGCTGCCGGTTACAAATTCAGGACCTACAACAACTTCAACAGGATATTTTGCTGCTTGTGCAACAGGACTTCCGGGATTACAGGTAATGCTGCCTGTTGTAATTCCATCTTCGTTACATTTTTTCAATGCACCAATAACATAGGGCGCAGTTCCCGAAGCTGTGATTCCAATTACGGTATCGTTAGAATTAATCAGATGCTCCTGCAAATCTTTCCAGCCTTGGTTTTCATCATCTTCTGCAAATTCCACCGCCTTGCGAATTGCTTTATCACCACCGGCAATTATGCCGATTACTAAACCTTGCTCTACTCCGTAAGTAGGCGGACATTCCGATGCATCTACAATTCCCAATCTGCCGCTGGTTCCTGCACCGAGATAAAATAACCTTCCACCAATTTTCATTTTATCGGCAATAGCTGTCACCAATTTTTCAATTTGAGGAATGGCTTTCTCTACTGCAAATGCAACTGTTTTATCCTCATTATTAATGCCGGCAAGCAATTCTGTCACCGACATTTTATCAAGGTGGTTGTAATTAGATTCGGATTCGGTGATTCTGTTTGTCATATAGTTTACAAAATTAGTTTTATTTCCTCTTTTGTTCTGCTGTCAGTTTTTTGTTGATAAAAATTAGCAGTCTGTTTTAAGTGGCTGTATATCTTTATTCCCTTAAAATAAAAATATGAAATTCTTTATAGACACAGCAAATCTCGCACAAATCAAGGAAGCACAGGAACTTGGAGTGCTTGACGGAGTAACCACTAACCCTTCGCTGATGGCGAAAGAAGGCATAAAAGATCAGGATAAAATCATTCAACATTACATTGATATCTGCAATATTGTGGACGGTGATGTAAGCGCTGAAGTTATCTCAACCGACTTTAAAGGTATTGTTGAAGAAGGTGAAAAATTAGCAGCTTTGCATCCGCAGATTGTAGTTAAAGTACCTATGATTAAAGACGGTGTGAAAGCGCTGAAATATTTTTCATCAAAAGGAATCAGAACAAATTGCACACTTATATTTTCTGCCGGGCAAGCGCTATTGGCTGCAAAAGCAGGAGCAACCTATTGCTCACCTTTTATCGGAAGATTGGATGATGTAAGTCAGGACGGACTTGAATTAATCGCGCAAATGCGCTTGATTTATGATAACTACGGTTACGAAACACAGATACTTGCTGCTTCTGTTCGTCATCCTATTCACATTATTAAATGCGCTGAAATTGGCGCTGATGTGGCTACTTGTCCGCTGAGTGCTATTACTGCATTGTTGAATCATCCGTTGACAGATATTGGGTTAGCTAAATTTTTATCAGACGCAGGAAAGAAATAATATAAGCCACTAATTACACTAATTTTCTCTAATTAATTTGTGTTAATTCGTGCAATTAGTGGCAGTAAATAAATTATGATTTTAAAAATCCATCCCGATAATCCCGAGCAGCGTAAAATCGATCAGGTAATAGATTGCCTGCGTGATGGTGGTGTGATTATTTATCCAACAGATACTGTTTACGGAATCGGTTGTGATATCCATAATCAGAAAGCGGTGGAACGCATTTGTCGGATAAGAAATATTGACAGAAAAAAAGCAAATTTTTCTTTTATCTGTTACGATTTGAGTCATCTTTCAGACTTTGCTCGTAATGTGGATACTGCTACTTATAAGCTGATGAAGAAAGCTTTTCCAGGCCCATTTACGTTTGTGTTGCAGTCAAAAAATACGGTACCTGATTTATTCAAAAGCAAAAAGAAAACAGTAGGAATAAGAATTCCCGACAACAATATTGCCCGCGAAATTGTAAACCGTTTGGGTAATCCGATTATGTCGGCTTCGGTGCATGACGAAGATGAAGTGATTGAATACACCACCAATCCCGAATTGATTCACGAGAAGTATGAAGACATGGTGGATATGGTAATTGACGGTGGTTTTGGTGATAACCATGTTTCAACCGTTATCGATTGTTCCAACGGAAATGCAGAAATTCTGCGTCAGGGAAAAGGAATTCTCGAAGAACTTTATTAATAGAACCGGAAACCATTCAGGTAAATTTCCTGAACATTTGCGTTTATCTCCTTTCCCCCAACGTAAAGAACTGCCAGCGTTTTGGTGTCAGCCCATCCCTTAATTTTATATTCAAAGCCAGTTCCATCTTCCCAGTAATCAATTACACCAACAGCATTGGGATTTGACTCCATTGTATGCCCCTTTCCATAACCTGCGCTAGAAGTAATTTGAAATTGAGTTTTCAAAAAATCAAGATAGGAGGTTAGCAACTCTTCCATATCGGTTTTAGAATTTTCTCCCATACTTCCGGGAACAAAGTCCACCACAATTAAACCAAAATAGCTACTGTCAATCTCTACTTCGGATGTATAAACATCTGAACCATCGTCAGATTTTGCAACTTCAAGTTCCCCCGGATCAGAAGGGAAGTAGGCAAAATGTCCGGTTTGATTTATTGGGTATTTGCTTAGACGAGTAACCTGAGCTGTTGATGAGTTGAATATATAAATAAAGAAACAAATCAGGATAGGAAGTTTACTCATTGTTAGGGTGTTTTAATAGTTAGAAAAGAAATAACACATATTCATTGTAAAATCTTTATTTACTTTGTGACAAGTTTAATTTAAAATGTAAT
>CAMDBK010000322.1 GCA_945889235.1 Chitinophaga pinensis | reverse complement strand
AGCAGGTTTAGCTTTTTTTCGAAAGAAATGTTTTTCATGGGCTGCAGAGTGTATTGCAAGAACAGTAATGGTACTCATTTAAAGTTTCGGTATTACGCTTACTAAAGAATAGTTTTATTTTACATATGAGTATTATTTAGATTATTTATCACTACTGTCCGATAAAAAAAAGGAACATAAATTAGTTGTTGATTTCAAAGGTAAATATAAATGAAAAGCGGTCAGAATTGAAAGTAAGCCCCTCAGTTCTCAAATAATAGTAATTCATTTTGTTTGACAAGGATTTTCCGCCAGTCCTTTTCAGGGTTTTCCAAAAAGCGGATAAGATGAATGTAGTTGAACAGATGCAGACGACAGAAGCTTACTAAATTTGAAAAAGCCCATCCGCGTTTGAGTTTTCGTTTGATGACGGTGAGTAACAAATTTACAATGAGGGTACACCAGATTTGAATTTTGATGGCATTCTCATTGTCGCCCAAGAAATAGTTGAGCGGAAAATTTTGTTTTAGTTGTTTGTAGAGCAATTCAATTTGCCAGCGTTGTTTATAGATGAGTGCGATGTGTCCGGCATCCATTTTGAAAAGGTTGGTAATAAACTCAAAACAGCGGTTGTTCTCCTTATCCCAATACGCAACACGCCTTAGGGTAATTGTTTCTACAACAACATTTTTTTCTTTCACCGGCAACTCAATCAACTCATCTTTAATAACCCCTGTATCGGTGGCATCTGGGATATCGATTTCTGACAGGGAGGTGTACACGGCATTTTCTTTTAAGCGGGTAACAAAAAAGTTTTTGTTCTTACACAACTTTGCAAACATGGTGTAGTCGTTATATCCTTTATCAAAAACGGCAATACGGTTTTTATCAAGGTTAAGGTGTTTTATAAACTCATGGTCATGTGTTGCCGCAGCACTGAACCACACCAGGTGTGGAACCTGTTGTTGCATGTTCATTAGCGTATGTACCTTGATTCCTCCTTTGCGTTTTCCATTCATGGGATTACGTCCAACACATTTTAAAATGTCTTTAAACAAACTGATAGTGGTGGAATCAATGATGTCAATTTTGTTCATCCACACATAGTTTAACCGGCTGTCCTACGGGAAAGTATTATTCAGTTTAGCTCGGTTGTATCTGCGCAAGAGAACAAAGGTGAAAAAATGGTAATGCTTTATGACTTTTTGACAAACAATGAATTTAGACTGCAAGTAGAGGCAATAGTTGAAGGGTTTACACAAATGCAAACTGACTTAAATTCAGAAAAACGTTCAATAACTGGGCATTGGAAAAAAAGAGAAAAACAAATTCAAAAAGTTCTTTTAAACACGAACCATATGTATAATTCAATAAAAGGGATAGCTGGCTCCGCAATTCAACCAATCAAGGCATTAGAATTGCCAGAGGCGACTGTTGAAGAACTTGAAGGTGATGAATAGCCAAGTAAAAATGACAATAGACGGATTAAGAGAATACCTATCTTTTAGTTACTTCAAACAATAAAAACCTCTGACTAACGTATCACGCTTTGCAAACTGCAAAGCCTTTCCTGCATAGGTTATTTTACCTAATGCGGTGTACGAAATTGTTTCATTCACTTTTACATCGGTGATGTGAAACACAAGTTTATCAATACTGAAATCATCTGCGCTGAATTTTATAGTTCCTAATTTACCTACTTCGGTTTCTACCATTATCAACCGCTTGGAGTGATATACACTTTCTGAAGCAAGTGTTTTGCTTGTGCGCTCTGATGCATATACAGGGAATAGTATCTCTTGCTGCGAAATTTCACGAAAAGGGATATTGGTTTTCTTGCTATCGCCTAACTTCAGTTCAATAGTGCTGCTTATGCTATTTGTCATTCCACTTATTGAAAACTCATTGCTGATGTCCTTCCACGTTTTAAGACCTTGAAAATCCATATAACGCAAGTTGTTTTCGCTTGTCATAAACTGCTCTAATAACAGATTGTTATTGCTTATTTCTTGTTGTATCTTTTTCCAGTATTCGTTTTGTATAGTGCCGCAAACAATAGTGCAGCCTGTACCGAACAGGTTAATGCTTGCTGTTGTTTGTTGCGTTGCCATAAAGGGATTTGTAGCAGCAAGGTAAGAAAACTAATCTGGTTTTTGCTTCTTGTTTGCCATAGAACTTCGCTCTATAAGCCATATACTCCTTCTCTTTACCTCTTTACCAGTGGGAACAAAGTCTGTTTCACTAAGCAATTTTATTTTCTTATTAAACCTTGATTTATTTTGAGTGCAAATAGATAATTTCAAATTCCTTTATCTTGTTAAAAAATGCAACTACCTTACTTTTCTCTATATCTATTGAATGAATTGTTTTAGGTAAATGTTTTGTTGAGTAATTCCTCTGATATGTTTCGGAAAAAAATTGTGCAACCTCTTTTTTAAGAGTCCACGAAACCCCGAAATTCTTTGATTTGAGTTCTAACTCCGTCATTCCCCTGAAAATTGTTATTTGGTCAGGTAAAGACTTCAAGTATTTCCTTTCTTCTTTAGACATTAATGCATTTTTACAAGGTTCATTTTTAGAAAATGCCCGGTAAACATTTTTTTTCTGAATATAAAGATTATCTGAACCTTCGTATGCTATCCGTAAACCATACCAATAGTTTTCCTTTTCCAATTTTGATGCTATTGTTAAGAATGTTTCATATCTATTCCAACTGTTACAACCTATCCCCCATAGAATATCTCTAATCTCTTTTTTTGTCATTTTATTAATTCATTTTTTGGATGATGATGTTGAAATCAACAACCTTTTTTAGGTTAGGTTTTTTAAGAATTGCTGTTGCATAGTTATATGCCTTTGGGGTAGGATGTAGATTAAACCCAATCACTTCCTTCATATAAAATTTGCCCTTAATGTTTTTTCGCAATACAAAAACGGGTATATTGCGACTCAGGGCAAAGCTGCATTCGCCATAAACACCCTTGCTAACTGCATTCTTGTATTCAGAAAAAACAATTTTGTCGGATTCTGCAACTGCTTGCAAGTAATCTTGAAAATCGTTTGATTCACCAATATCAAAATTGGGGCAAATAAATTGCCAATTCCAAAAATGACTGATGAGAAAGTAAGTTTCTTCCATTTCAGCTCTTTTGTTATAAATTAGTTGGCAGTGAGAATAGAAAATTCTGGGTGTGTCGCTGTATTTATAAATCATAATCTTGTATTACTTGATTTTTCATTGCTGTTAGCTCTTTCAAACCTACAAAGCGTTGTAACTAATTTAAAATGAAGACTGTTTGATT
>CAMDBK010000321.1 GCA_945889235.1 Chitinophaga pinensis | reverse complement strand
AATGCCAGCAACATGGAGATGTTATTTCCACGGTTCAAAGCGCTTTGCACGGTGTTTACATCTGCTTTTGCGTTTTCTTTAATACTTACAAAGAAGGTTCCGATGATGGAAGCGATGATACCGATACCGGCAATTGCAATCGGCAACAGAATTGGTCCGATGCCACCGAAGTTATCAGCAATGCTTCCGCCATTATCGCGGATGATGTAGTTACCAAGCACCATAGATGCCAAAACAGTAGCCACATACGAACCGAATAAATCGGCACCCATACCGGCAACATCACCTACGTTATCGCCTACGTTATCGGCAATGGTTGCAGGGTTGCGCGGGTCGTCTTCCGGAATTCCTGCTTCAACTTTACCTACAAGGTCAGCACCTACGTCAGCAGCTTTGGTATAGATACCTCCGCCCACACGTGCAAACAAAGCGATTGATTCAGCGCCCAACGAGAAACCGGCCAATACTTCAAGCACTTTGGTCATGCCATCGTATCCGCCACCGGTTGCAAAATCACCGCCCATGAACTGGAAGAAGAATATGATAAAGAGTGAGCTTAAACCCAATACAGCAAGACCTGCTACGCCTAATCCCATTACTGTTCCGCCACCGAAAGAAACTTTCAGGGCTTTAGCCAATGAGGTTTTAGCTGCCTGCGTGGTGCGCACGTTGGCTTTGGTTGCTATGCGCATTCCCAGAAATCCGGCAAGCGCTGAAAAGAAACATCCTATTACAAAGGCAACAACGATTAACACGCTTGAATGGGCCGCTACTTTAGGAACCTGCGAAAGGATACCCAAGGCTGTGCCGGCCAATAATACATAGATAGCGAGGATACGGTACTCAGCTTTTAAGAAGGCCATAGCGCCATCGGCAATGTTTTTTGCAATGCCAGTCATTTTTGCATCGCCTGCATCTTGTTTGGTTACCCAGCTCGAAAGAATTGCCATGTAGGCCAATGCCACAAGTCCGAACACGGGAAGAATGTAAATCAGATTTTCCATACTTTTTTTGTTGTTTAATGTCTGCTTTTTATTGTTTAACGTTTTAATAATCAATGATAAATAATCATTGACCCTTTTTTTGAGGGCTGCAAAGGTATTATTAAAAAGAAATTACGCAAAAAGGGAAAAAGAGAATTACAAATAGCTCAACCACCACTGTGTGTGCGTACGTTTATAGCTGTCGTACCACTTGCAGGGAAAATACAATAACCCAATAGTAACCAGCCAAACAATGTACACTTGCCACAAATGAAAACCAAAGTTTTCAGGCGCTTCAGGTATTTCCCGTGTAAAATCTATTTCGCCCAGTGTATGCCCCGTTGCGAAAAATAAAACTCCGGCAATCACATGCAGCAGGTAAATATGCACCACATAATAAAACAAAGGAACCCTTCCGAAAATGCTGATGACTTCAACCGCTTTTCCTTTTATTTTTTCAGCAAAGGCAAGAAAAAGCAAAGCAGGTCCTGTAGTCATTAATAAATAGAGAAGTGATGGCGGATATTTAGTGCAATCAATAAATGATAAAGCCGTAAACACAGCAGTCTTCTGTTCTTTCCAAAGCCAGCTATCGCCATAAAAATTACCGGAACGCAGCAATACAAACAAGGCAATACAACTTAAGCCCAAAGCAATAAGTGTGGTTTTTCTTTTTTGTGGATTTACATCTTTGGAATAAAATCCTCCCAGAACATACCCAAGCATCATCAGTCCCAGCCACGGCAATACAGGATAGCCGATAATAATGCTGTGGCTTTCTGTGATAGTAAATTTTTCAGGTTGATGTAAAACAGACCACAAAAAATCGGTATGAACAATTTTAGGTGTATCATAAACATCCAGCAGGTTATGTCCGAAAACCAAAACCAATCCAATGAACAGAATAACCTGTTTTGGCAGAAAAATTAAAACGGACATAAAAACCATACTCAGTCCTATTGCCCAAATCACCTGCAGGAAAATCAGTTTATAAAAGGGGTCAAACATCCATCCGAAACAAATGACAGTTATTTCAAGAATAATAAGCCACAAGCCTCGGCTGAGTAGAAACAGAGATAGCTCGGTCTTACTTTTCTTATTTCCTGAAAAAAAGATGGAAGCTCCTGCAAGAAAAACAAATACGGGTGCACAAAAATGCGTTATCCAACGGGTGAGAAAGAGTGGGGTAGAGGTAGTTGCAAAATCCAACGGATCATTGCCGTTGAAGAAATCCATGTGAAGAAAATCCCGGGCATGGTCAAGAGCCATAATAATCATTACCAATCCACGCAACAGGTCAATGGAGGTGATGCGGGATTTGGGACTTGTCATGCAGCAAAAGTAGAATTTAAGACATAGAAATTTCAGATAAGAACAATTTTTCAATAATTCAACTCGCTGAAATAAAGGATATTGATTCAGCCCGAAAAAATATTATAGAAAAAATTTGTGTCGTAATCGATTAAATTTCTAATTTCGTCATCAAATTCACAGAAACTAATTTAATAACCATAACAATAAATCTATACTCATGAAAAAATTAATCTCTATCCTTTCTGTTTCTTTAGCATTAGTTGCATTTGCTAATTCAGCTAACGCACAATCATCAGCAACTACCATTTCTAACTCAAAAGGGGCAACTGCAACAGATATAAAAGCTGCACAGGTAAAAGAAGTTAATACTTCAACAGCTACATCAGTAAAAACTGCTGTTAGACCGGAAGACAAAAAACAAACTCAGTTAGATCAGATTAAACAATACGAAACAAAAATTGAAGCTAACCGCAACAATCCAAAGTTTGATGTTAAAGCTGCAGAAGCAGAATTGGCAAGACTTAAACAAGATGCAGGCGTGAAATAAACAAATCATGGTGTTTATTGCCGGGAAAGGCGTTCCGAACTAACGGAGCGCCTTTTTCATTTTCAACAATGCTGTGCAATAAAATTTAAATGGACTATTATCTTTATTTAAAATCATAGTCCAGATATTCTACAACAAATGAATCCTTTTTTAAGTTCCAGATATAGATTCTGAATTCATTGTTGCGGTCATATTCGTGAGGCAGCGGAAAATCAATCGTTATTTTTTCAAACGTGTTTGGCTGCTTTATATACTCCTTCATATTTACAGATTTCCAATGAATGGTTGAATCATTCTCATCCTTTATTTCCATCACTATTGCAGCATCTGTTTTTGTATCGGGAAAATTCACACTTGCTGTTAACCTTGCCTTTCTGAAACTTGAAAGCGTATACTTTCCGGGCGCAAAGGCAATAAGTTCAGAGTATTCTTTTTCGGGAGTAAAAACACCATTATCCTTCATAGTAACCCGTTCATGA
>CAMDBK010000320.1 GCA_945889235.1 Chitinophaga pinensis | reverse complement strand
AACGGAAAAAAACTTGCCGACAGCATCAGTAATTTAATGACAAATAATCTGAACGTTATTGTTTACAATTTCGTGGATATGCTCAGTCATGCCCGCACCGACATGGAAGTTATCCGTGAGCTGGCAGACGATGAGGCAGCATACCGCTCTATCACCGTTTCATGGCTTCAACACTCGCCCTTGCTGGATATTCTGCAACAGATAGCTGCAAAAAAAGGAAAGCTGATAATCACTACCGACCACGGAACTATACGCTGCAAAACTGCATCAAAACTGGTGGGTGATAAAAACACAAACACCAATTTACGTTACAAACAAGGTAAAAATCTTGCCTACGAAAAACGCGATGTGTTTGAAGTAAAAAATCCTGCTGATGTTTTTCTGCCCCGCACCAACGTAAGCACTACGTATGTATTTGCAAAGGAAGACAAGTTTTTTGCCTATCCCAACAACTACAACTATTACGTGAATTATTACAAGGATACTTTTCAACACGGAGGAATTTCACTCGAGGAGATGTTGATTCCGTTTGTGGTGTTGAGTGCGAAGTGAAAGTATGCATTATGTCACTTCGAGCGTAGTCGAAATGACTTATAATTTTATAAATTTGCTTTCTTAATTTCATAAGCAACATGAACAAGGTAATTACTGACCAATTAAGCGAAATAAAAAAACTATGCACTATTTATGGAGTGCAATCACTTTACTCTTTTGGCTCGGTAACAAAAAACACGTTTAATAAAGACAGCGATATTGATTTACTTATTGCTTTCAAAAAAAATTTATCAATAGAAGACTACACTGAAAATTATTTTACTCTTCACCAAAAATTAAGTGAATTGTTTAAACGCAAAGTTGACCTTGTAACTGAGAATTCACTTATCAATCCTTATTTTATTCAAAGCGTTGACCAAAGCAAACAACTGCTTTATGAATCTTGAAATTCAAAAATATCTGTTCGATATCAAAACCTCGGTTGATTCTATTTATCAATACCTTGGTGAGAAACGTGATTTCAATGAATACAAAAAAAACAAACAACTGAGAAGAGCGGTAGAAAGAGAGTTTGAATTTATTGGTGAAGCAGCAAGCCGAATTCTAAAAATTGATCTCGATGTTCCAATTGAAAATGCCCGAAAAATAGTTGATCTTAGAAACTTAGTCATTCATGGTTACGACAGTGTTGACGATGTAATTATCTGGGGAATAATTTCTATTCATTTACCAAAACTCAAAGAGTAGGTTGATGAATTAATCAAACATAATTCGTAACCATGAAAAAACTCATACTCCTAATTTTAATTATCAATTGTCAGTCATCAATTAACAATTGCTCAGCTCAAACCCTCACCCGCGGCCCATACCTGCAAAGCCCCGGACAAACAAGCATGATTATACATTGGCGCACAGATGTAGCTACGGATAGCCGTGTTACTTATGGTACATCATTTCTGAATTTAACTGAATTTCAGATTGGCAATTCAACGGCAACTACTGAACATATTGTAAAAATCTCAGGATTAAACCCTGCAACAAAATATTATTACAACATTGGCTGTACAACATCAACATTACTTGAAAGCAGCCCTCAGAATTTTTTCACTACTGCACCCGACACCAACTCTTCACATCCCATCAGGCTTTGGGCAATCGGTGATTTTGGTCACGGAAATACTGCTGAATTAGAGGTTCGTGATTCGTATGAACGATTTGCGCAACGTGAAGGGCCGGCTGATTTATGGTTATGGCTTGGAGATAATGTTTATCAGGATGGAACAGAAGGAGAATACGACACTAAAGTATTTGACAGCATTTATGGTTTTCAGAAATTATTCAGGCATTTACCATTTGCCTCCACTTCCGGCAACCATGATTACAACAGCATTTGTCCGTGGGAACAAACAGGCTTATGTGGTGTTAATCCCGATCAGCATACCGGTCCTTACCTTGATATCATTGACCCGCCAAGCGAAGGTGAATTGGGCGGTGTGCCCTCTCACCGCAAGATTTTTTATTCGTTTGATTACGGTGATGCACATTTTGTTTGCTTGAATTCTGAGTTGGGTTCGCTTACACCAAGCTACAACTGGATTGGTATATTCAATAATGACACTGCTTTCACTTCGCCCATGTTGGAATGGCTGAAAGAAGACCTTGCGGCTACAACAAAAAAATGGAAAATTGTTTTCTGGCATCAAACTCCTTACAGTGGCCAGAGTGGTTTTACAGATAGTTTTACACAACCTTTTTGCGCAGCTACAAGAGTGCATTTCAATCCTATTCTTGAAAAATATGGTGTTGATTTGGTATTGGTTGGTCACGACCACAATTATCAGCGAACCTACCTTATTAACGGGCATTACGGTAAGTCAACAACATTCACACCCGAAATGATGATTAACGGAAGCAGCGGTAATTTTGATTTGGGTGAGCCGTATATAAAATACGGAAGTGGACCAAATGCAAACAAAGGAACTGTTTATGTAATTGAAGGAAACTCAAGCGGAAGCAATGACCCTAGTCCGATTGAACATCCCGCTATTTACTGGGGCGAAGCCTGTGCAGATTGCTGGGGTTCGTTTGTAGTTGACATCAATGGCGACAGGCTTGACGGGCGTTACCTGCACTGGTCTGATTCTATCCGTGATGAATTTACGATCATCAAAGATGCAGGAACAGGTGTTAATGAAACAACAAACTCTGAAATATTTAATATCTATCCAAATCCAAACAACGGGCAATTCAGACTCGAATATTCATTGTCAAAAAAAAGCACCGTAACAATTGATGTACTTGATATTAGCGGAAGAGTGATTTATAGTCAAACAGCTGCTGCAGAAAGCACAGGAAAACACAACGAAAATATTAACCTTGACAAAGCAAATATTTCAGCAGGAACTTACTTTGTTCGTTTGGGAATTGAAGGGATCAATAGATTCGGAAAAGTGAAGGTGGAATAAAGATGCTACGATTTTTATTTTTTCTTTTCCTCTCACTTTCTTACTTTCAAAATTCTCATGCCCAAAGCATTCACGAACAAGAATTACTACAACACAAACAAACCGGAATTACAGGGGAAGAATACGAGCACATCAACCAACCCGCACAACTTTCCGAAAGTTTAAAACTCTCGGAAAGTTCACAACAAGGCACCAATTGCAATCTGAATAAAATTGTTTTCGGATGGCATCCCTACTGGCAAAATGGTTATGAAACCAATTACCACTGGGATTTACTTTCACACCTGTGTTACTTTTCATATGATGTAAATTACCTGAACGGAAATGCCCTCAGCACCAACAGCTGGAGTATTGCGAACGTTGTTACACAAGCCCTTGCCAACAAT
>CAMDBK010000319.1 GCA_945889235.1 Chitinophaga pinensis | reverse complement strand
TACACGAGAAGTGCCGGTATTCATGTATTCAAGAGTAACAATTATTTTGGTTTGATTTTTTGGATTCTGACAATATTCAAAAATTACATCTACCAAATCCTGATAAAACTCCTGAGGATCCTCAGGGTGCGATTGACCAACAATGGTCAATGACCCAATTTCAGGATCAAACTCTATAAAAGGAGTGCTTGATGTTGGTTTTATTGTTAGGCGCGAGGACATGTGAATTAAACCACAAAAGTAACTTTTTTTAGCTACTAATATTAACTTGACATTTACTTGTTACATAAACGTGATTTTATTGATATCAAAATAAGAAGGTAAAAACATATTTTTGTCCCGAAGCTATGATCGGCAATTTCTTCCTTTCCATTTATCATTTTTTCAGCAGGAATAAAGTGTTTTTCTTTATCGCTGTTGCCGCGCTTTTTGCTTTGGTTGGTTATTTTGCTAGCCGCCTGCAGTTTGAGGAAGACATTACACGCATGATTCCAACTGATGAGAAAACCAACCGAGCCAGTTTTATTCTTCGCAACTCACGGTTTTCCGACAGACTGGTAATTAATATTTCACAAACGGATACCGCTGCAGAAGCTAATCCTGATTTGCTGACAGCTTATGCTGAAACGTTTGTTCAGCAAGTAGACAGTCTTTATAAGCCTTCACATATCAGCGAAATTACAGCAACAGTTCCCGAAGATTTGATGTTGCAAGTGAACGATATTTTCTTCAACAACCTGCCACTTTTTCTTGAAGAAAAAGATTATGTAAAAATGGATAGCATGCTGCTCCCCGCGAAAGTGGATGAGGCAATGGACAAGAATTACAAAACACTCATTTCGCCAACAGGTTCTTTTCTTAAACGCAATATTTCCCGCGATCCGCTTGGACTGACCTACATTGCCCTCGGGCGTTTGCAATCTTTACAATTCAATCACAGCTATGAGATTTACAACGGTTATATGATGAGCAGTGATATGAAACATCTTATTCTGTTTCTCTCACTTTCTCATCCTTCCAACGAAACTTCGCAGAACGGAATTCTGATTGCGGGAATTGAAAATCTTGCCAACAGTCTTTCAAAAATTACACCCGCAGTAAAGGCTGAATATTTTGGTGGGGCAGCAATGGCAGTAGCTAATGCAGGAAGAATTAAAAAAGACATAACACTTACCGTGAGTATTGCTATGATTGTGCTTGTGGTGGTGATTAGTTTGTTTTTCAGAAGGAAATTTATTTTTCTTGTTATTCTGTTGCCTGTGGCTTTTGGTGGCTTGGCCTCGCTGGCATTATTGTTTCTGATTAAGACAAAAGTTTCAGCCATTGCATTAGGCGTTGGTTCGGTGCTGATGGGAATTACCATTGATTTTGCGCTACATATTTTTACGCATTACCGTCATACACGCTCGGTTGAACGCGTGATAAAAGATGTGGCGCAACCCATGCTGATGAGCTGTTTTACTACTGCCGGAGCTTTTCTTTGTTTGCAGTTTACTAACTCAGAAGTGTTACACGATCTGGGTTTATTTTCCGCACTCAGCATCATAAGTTCGGCTGTTTTTACCATTCTTGTTTTGCCTCAGTTTCTAAAATATTTTGATAAGAAGGAAGAAGCTGATACAAACGCGGAAACCTTTATTGACAAGATTTGCGCGTATCCTTTTGATAAAAATAAATGGCTTGTTGCTGCTGTTGTTTTGTTTACTGTTATTGCATTTTTTAGTATTGGTGAAATAAAGTTTGAAGGCGATATGACGCGTATGAATTATGTGCCTGAAAAATTACAGAAAGCGGAAGAAAATCTAAACCGAATTAATAACTATTCATTGAAATCAGTGTTCCTGGTTTCTTCCGGCAAGAAGATGGAAGATGCGTTGAAAGCCGGAGAGCGCAACCGCACGAAAGTGGACAGTCTCATAGAACTTGGTGTAGTTAAAAAAGCGGCTTCGCCCGGGTTGTTATTGATGTCTGATTCCCTGCAACAGAAAAAACTGCAACGCTGGAAATCCTTTTGGACTGCTGAAAAGAAAGATATTCTGAAAAAGAATATTGCAGAATCTTCAGCTAAATATAAATTCAGTTCATCTGCTTTTGATGGATTTTATTCTCAGCTTGATAAAAATTTCAACCAACTATCTTCTGCCGAATCCGATACATTGAAAAAACTTTTCCTCCGTGATTATATTACAGAAAAACCTGAAATGACGGCAGTAACAACACTTTTGAGTGTGGAAGAAAAAGACAAGCCACAGGTTTATGCAGCGTTTGAAGAAAAAACAGATGTTGATATTTTAGACAAAAAATTTCTGACAGACAGGTTTGTTGATATTGTAAAACAAGATTTTAATCTTATCCTGATTCTATCATCAGCATTGGTGTTTATCACGTTTTTAGTTTCTTACGGAAGAATAGAACTCACGCTGCTTACGTTTATTCCGATGGCTGTAAGCTGGATTTGGATACTTGGAATCATGAGCATTTTTGGTATCAAATTCAACATCATCAATATTATTGTTTCCACTTTTATTTTTGGTCTGGGTGATGATTACAGCATTTTTATCATGAACGGCATGCTGGAAGAATATCGCACAGGAAGAAAGAATTTATCATCCTATAAAACTTCTATTTTCCTTTCCGCCTTTACTACCATTGTCGGGATTGGCATTCTCATTTTTGCCGAGCACCCTGCTTTGAAATCCATTGCTGCCATTACTATTACAGGCATGGTTTCGGTGGTGATTATTTCATTTGCGATTCAACCTTTGCTGTTTCGCGGATTGATAGGAAGCCGTAAGGAACGCGGGATTTACCCGCTTACTGCAATAAATATTATTAAAACAATCACCGTCTGGACAACCTTAATGACAGGAGTTCTTATACTTATCATTCTTGGTCCGTTTGTTTACGCACTTATTTTTCTGCCGCTCAAAACACGAAAAAATATTTACCAATGGTTTTTCTGCAAGGTTTCAATAGTGTTTATACACATCACTTTTCCATGGAAATTCAAGTTGAATAATCCGCACGGAGAAGATTTTACAAAGCCTGCAATTTTGATTTGCAATCATATGTCGCTGATTGAAACTCCGCTGGTAAAGATGCTTTATCCTAAACTCATTTTTCTCACGAATAAATGGGTGATGAAGACACCACACTTCGGTCCCATTGCCCACATGGCAGACTTTTTTGATGTGGAAGATGGCTCGGATGAAGTGATGAAAAAACTGAGAGATAAAATGAATGATGGCTATTCACTGGTGATTTTTCCTGAAGGCACGCGCTCGTATGATTATAAAATTCATCGCTTTCATCGCGGTGCATTTTACATGGCAGAAGAAATGCAGGTGGATATTATTCCAATT
>CAMDBK010000318.1 GCA_945889235.1 Chitinophaga pinensis | reverse complement strand
CGCGGCGGAGTGCTCGGCGCCATGGAAACCATGTATCAGCGCGGAAAAATTCAGGAAGAGAGTTTGTATTACGAAACCCTCAAGCACACCGGCGAATTCCCCATCATCGGTGTCAATACTTTCCTCAGTTCAAAGGGTTCGCCCACCATTCTTCCCAAAGAAGTCATTCGCGCCACCACCGAAGAACAAGAATACCAGATTGAAATGCTCCGCACCCTGCACACCTTCCACTCCGCAAAATCGGAGGCGCTGCTCAAAGATTTACAACACGCCGCCGTGCAAAATAAAAACATGTTCGCACACCTCATGGAAGCAAGCAAGCACTGCTCCCTCGGTCAAATCACTTCTGCACTGTTTGAAGTAGGCGGGCAGTATAGACGCAATATGTAAAATGTTTTTGGGAAAAGAAACGCTAAGCAGTCAGCGCGCAACTAAAACCCGAAACCATAAACCCGTAACTCAAAACTCTCTTCGGGTCTCCGTAAGCGGAGCGAACAGCTATCTATTATTTTTTTGATGGAGCGTTAGTGTAACAGTCAAAGTCAAACCTCAAAAATTGGGTTTTGGTCTGAGCAATACTTCACGCATACACTCTTTCATTTCGCTCACACTTTGTCATTGCGAAAACTGTAATCAGTTTGAAGCAATCTGTAAACCATTCACGCTTGCTCAACTCACCTTCAATATCATAGTTCATTTTAAAAGCAATTGATTTCTTTTCAATTATTAAAGACAGCCAATATTTGTATTTCTTTTGGTAGTAACCTTAAATCTTTTTTATATACATGTATGTCATCCCAATTTATATGAGGTTTACTTTTTTTCTCTTTTGAGGAAATAAATTTCTGAGCATCTTGCCAAGAAATTTCATAAAACTCTTCAATAAAAAGTTCGTCGGAAAAAACAAGGATGATTAATAAATCAATTGGAGCGTCGGCGCCATAGTTTACATAAGTCCATCTATTTTTCGTATTGGTCTTATGCTTTGAGTGAGTTTTAACCTGGATTCTTTTTTTATTTTTTAACTCTATATCCCAACCTTTTTGTGTTTTACTATTTGCTTTTATCCCATCATACATTTCCTTAATAATCCATTCTCCCAATTCAGCTGAAACTTGTCTTGCTGTATCTGAGTCAATATGTTTTTTTAAATTGTTCCGAGCTTCGGTATATTTTTTAATCAGTTCAGCTACTATTGAATATTTCATTTCTATTTTTTTCTCTATTCAGTTTGGCTTCTAATACCAATCTGCGTCAAATTCTTTATTGTCAATTTTATATTCGTCAATAAGCTGTGAATTAATATAAACTCTAACGACTACTTCTACATCAGTCAAAACAAGAAATCCATAATTTGGTTGAAGTTTTATCTTTTTAATTGTTCCTCCAACAATTGGTTTGTCTGGTGTTGACAGTGTGACTTCCATTTCACCGACTTGCTCGTTTGTATCTTTCCTAATGAAAATACCTTTTACGAAATTCCCTTCTGTATAATCATTGTTAGAGTTATTCTTAAACTTTATCGCAATGCATGGTGCCCAAAGCGGTGTTCCATTATAGTTTGTTCCATTAGGATTGTAACCTGTTTTTATTTCTTCAATAGAAATTGGATTTGAATTAGCGCTCTCACTTTCAATTTTAGAATTACTTTTTTCTTCTGCATTCTGATTACATGAAGTTGCAATAACAAGAAAGATAAGGACGATTATATTTTTCATTTTGTCAGACAGATGGTTTTACGAGCACAAGGTAAATTTTTTTTTAGCTTGTTGGAGTTTCTCTTCTCAACCCTGCGTGGTGTTTTCACCAGTAGGCTTTATCACATTAATGTTAAAAGAGAAACTAAAAAGAAAATAAAAGTAATCATCCACCGCTCGGCTGGTCATACACTGCGGAAAAGAAAAAACATACAGCGGAAGCCTGCTAACATGCTGCTCTGAGCCGGGTATAGGCAGCGGAAGGGTTCGGATAGGCAGCGATTCAGGAAAAACATATAGCGATTAGAAAAAAATATGCAGTGATTAGCTTAGGATAGACGAAGATTGACTTCAGATAGGCAGCGATTCCAAAAATACATGCGTGGATTGGGTTCGGATAGACGGAAATTAGCTAAAAACGCACTTTTTGCAACAAGAGCACCTCACCATCAGCCACAGCAAGAGCATCCATCAAACCCTTTCGCTCCGCAATTATTCAACAGGAGTTTACCTCGTAAGCATCAGCGTAAACGGGCAGCGCTTTATGCGCAAGGTGGTGAAAAGTTAATTTGAAAATTAGTTAATTTGAAAATTTGAAGATGAAATACAGATGAGTCTTTAAGGTTTCGGATTGAAACCTCAAGTTTGATATAACAAAATGTGATAGCAAAAACTTGAAGAGCCAAACTGGCACCTCAAGTTTTATCCATCACAACAAAGAATAAATAATTTTTTCGGCATAAATACCTTCCAAGATTTCTTGGAAGGTATTCTATGACCGTATAGTACCGTTGCAGATTTGTGGGAAGGTATTCCACAACCGTAGAATCGCCTTACAGAATTAGTGGAAGGTACTCTATGACCTTAGCGTACCATTACAGATTTGTTGGAAGGTATTCCACGACCATAGAATCGCCTTGCAGAATTAATGGAAGGTACTCTACGACCTTAGCCTACCACTACAGATTTATGGGAAGGCATTTCACGAGCTTAGAGGTGATTTTACATGAACCTGAGGTGGAAGTGAGAACGGGAATCGTTTCTTCAAGACAAATATTTCCCTACAATAGGTAATCTCCTTCCCGAACCAAATGCTTTTGGTGATACGCGAAGAATGGGAGGAGTTTGATGCCGCTTGTACTCACTGATGTTAACGAGTTTTAAAACTCGGTCAACTAAAACTTTTTCAAATCCCATTTCAACTAACTCGCGTGGCCCTTTTCTTTTTTCGATGTATTGAAATAAAATTTTATCGAGCACATCGTATTCCGGTAACGAGTCGCTGTCTTTTTGATTTGGTCGCAACTCAGCAGATGGTGGTTTAGAAATAATGTTTTCAGGAATAATTTCTTTGTTGCGGTTTATATAATGAGCCAATTCATACACATCAGTTTTATATACATCACCAATTACTGAAAGGCCGCCGCACATATCGCCATACAAAGTTCCGTAGCCAACAGCCGCTTCACTTTTATTAGATGTGTTAAGCAAAATATATTGATGCTTGTTTGAAAGCGCCATTAGTATACCGGCACGAATGCGCGCCTGTAAATTTTCTTCAGTCAGGTCAAATGGTTTTTCTTCAAATGCAGGTTGTACTATTTTTAGATATTCCTGATAAACAGATCTGATTGGAATGGTTTCATACTTCACTCCGAGATTTTTACAGAGTGAAATGGAATCATCAAT
>CAMDBK010000317.1 GCA_945889235.1 Chitinophaga pinensis | reverse complement strand
TGCAAAATCGCCAATCAGATTATTTCCCGTTCTTCCATAACTTCCTCTGATTTTTAGATTGTTGATCCATTTTATATTTTTCATAAACGATTCTTCAGATACGTTCCACCCTACAGCTGCAGAAGGAAAATTTCCGTATTTATTATTTGCGCCGAACCGGGAACTACCGTCTCTGCGATAGGTTGCGGTTAACAAATACTTGCCTTTGTAACTATAGTTTGCCCTGGCCAGATAAGATACAATTGACCACTCTGATTTAGATGTTCCGCTTTGAGTAGGTAATACCGAGCCTCCATTGAGAGTTTGCACAGCGTTTGTCGGAAAACTATTTGCTGTAAGGTTGTTAAAATCAAGGGCTTCATGCTGGAAAGTAAACCCTCCTAATAAATCGAATGAATGATTATTCATTACCCTGTTATAGCTAAGGAGATTTTCATTGAGCCAATTGAAAATGGTCGTGGTATTATATCTAGCGGTTGGATTTTGAGGTAAAGGAGCCAATGTCGAGGGTGTATATGTCTCAGTTCTAATGTTACTTGTATTTGCCCCTAATGAAGTTCGGAACTTGAGGCCTTTCATGATATTCCATTCCAGGTTCGCGTTTGCAAGAATGAATGTACTGTAAGTATGACTCTGGAATAAATCAATGATCTGAAGTGGGTTGGCCATCTGGATTGCAGAACTACCAGGAAACTTCTGGGTGTCTCCATAACTTCCATCCGGCATGTATACCGGGATAATCGGGGGCATAAAAGTTGCTGCTCCCTGTGGAGATGAAAAGTCACCATCCGGCATGTTTTTTGAAACTGAATAATTGGGTGCAAGGCTCAGGCTAATTCGAAACTTGTCGCTTGGTCTGAAGTCTACTTTTGTCCGCATTGAATACTTTTTATAATTGGTATTCTTTACGATGCCATCCTGGTCTATATAACCCATTGATAGGCTGTAATTCGTTGCATTTGATCCGCCCGTAAGAGACAATGAAATATTTTGATAAGGTGCTGACCTGTACACAAGCTTTTGCCAATCTGTATTAGTCTTCCCATCCCAGTTAGCTACAGGCACGGGTAATGTACCCCCATTATTTGCGACTATCTCTTTGCTATACTGAACATATTCTGCAGCATTTAGCACAGGGTACAAGTCCTTATTATTGACGTTAGCGAATCCACTTATAATATCCAGATATACAGATGGTTTACCAACTTTTCCCGATTTTGTGGTAATCAGAATAACACCATTGGAACCCCTGGAACCATAAATAGCAGTGGCCGACGCATCTTTTAAAATCTCGACTGATTGAATATCAGAAGGATTAATAGCATTTGCATTTGCCTGAGTAGTAGGAAACCCATCTACGACAAATAATGGTTCAAAACCTGCAGAAATGGAACTAATGCCCCTTATTACGACAGAACTAAGCTGGCCCGGTGCAGTATTACCTTGCCATATTTGCAAACCCGAAGCCTGACCTAACATGGCGTCCAATAAGTTAGCGACTGGCCTTTTTTCAAATTTTTCAGCACCCAATGTAACAACGGAACCAGTCAAATCTTTCCTTTTTTGGGTGCCGTATCCGATTATTATAACATCTGATAGCTTGCTTTCAGAAGGGTTCAATTGAATTTGAATATTAGTACTACCTCCAATTCTTACTTCTTGAGTCTCCATTCCCACAAACGAAAACACCAATGATTTATCCGTTTCATTGACTTCAATACTGAATGTCCCATCTTCCTTTGTGGTAGTAAAAGTCGATGTACCTTTTACCTGAACTGTAACACCCACCAAAGGCTCTCCTTTTTCGTCTGTTACTTTGCCTGTGACACTTTTTTGTTCGACTTCTTTTAGTGCTTTATCCAATCTTATATTTCTGAAATCAACAGTGATCTTATCCTGAGAAAAGGTTTTGGCTGATACCTGCAGGCTTGCAGCGAGGATAATAATGAAACTTAAATTCATAAGCAGCATTGTTTTCAGCACCCTCTTTGCAAGATGAGTGCATGGAAAGTGTCTTGTTTTTTTCATACTTTTGTTTTAGTTTTTATTACAGTTGGCAGGTGGCAACGTCACTTGGAACCCGCTTCTGTAGCTATTAACAAATTAATAGACGTGAGATTTCACTTTATTTACCAATTTTTCATAACTATTTTTAAAAAAAACAGAATAAAAGCAGAAGTAAAAAGCCAAAAGTTGCAATTTTGGTTCGTACAATATTATTTGCAACGTGTTAGTTCTTTCCGTAATTGCTTGATCCCCGTAGATAAATTATTGTAGACGCTACGGATTGTAAGGCCGGTTCTTATCTTAATTTCTTCGTTATTCAACCCCTCATAATATTTTAAAGAGATAACTTTTTTACACCTCTCCGGCAATTGCTCATAGGCCCTCTTCAGTTTGCTGGCCATTTCATGAGAGCTTTCATTCTGTTCTATTACCTTATCTACTGATAGTTCTGATAATTCCCGGTAAATAACACGATCCCGATTGGTTCGTTTCACTCTCAGCCTGTGTAAATCTATAAGCCGTCGGTTAAAAGAGGTAATAATATAGGAATGGGGGTTACTTATGTTATCAAGGTCAATTTTCTTTTCAGCAAAATCAAGAAAAAGTTTTTGAATAATATCTTTAACCTCTTCCAGTGCAAATCCCTGGTAAAGGCCGGTAATAATAAGATAATTAAACTCGCTTTTGTAAAAGCAGGAAAGGCGATTAAAATCAAAGATATGGGTAGCATAAGTATTCACTTGTCTTAACTATTTACATTTTTGTGAAAGTATTTGTGAGTTTTTCAAAAAAGGTGTTCCCGATTTATGCATTTGAACACTTTCACTAAATAATAAAAAAAGATATGCAAAATTTATCATGGATAAAAATCATGAAAGAATGGATAAAAACGAAGCATTTTTTGGAGGCAAAAAATTCAGTAAATCTTCATCAGGATTTTACGTAACATTCTTACTTTATGAAAACTTCGACTCCAATTACCTATTATTGTGTTTGTTTATTAATTTATTTTTACCAAATAGTTTTTATATAGAATTTTCCATTACAAAATCGTACAATCAAGTTGGCTTATGTTTTAATACAATTTAAACAACTCAGTCAATAGAAAATAAAAAATAACCTTACACAACTTTCTCCTAAATGAATCAACTATGTCTCTATTAGACATTATAGACATTCCCATTGCTGTACCTTATAATATCTTTTCATAAGCTTGATTAATGTGTTAATACTATCGTCTCTTTCGTATCATCTGGATCGGGTTTTCTCGTGAGTGCGAATAATAACACAGCTATAAAACAAACCAAGGGCACTAAATAAGCCAATTGAATATTACCTCCTGTAGCATCTGAGATTCTTCCCATTATCAATGGGAAAAAAGCAC
>CAMDBK010000316.1 GCA_945889235.1 Chitinophaga pinensis | reverse complement strand
TATATCACTTCAATGGTAGGTGAGTTTCTGAAAAAGAAATACAGCATCAAATTCATTTTTGACATGCGTGCATTTTTTGCCGATGAGCGTGTGGATGGCGGATTATGGGACAGAAGCAATCCAATCTTTAACCGTGTTTACCTGTATTTCAAAAAGAAAGAACAAGATTTCTTGGAGAATGCCGACCACACCATCAGCCTCACCGAAGCAGGAAGAGAAATTATACATTCATGGAAACACCTGAAAAATCAGCCAGTAGCAGTGGAAGTAATTCCCTGCTGTGCCGATCTGGAACATTTTTCAAGGGCAAACATTCAGCAAAACGAATTATTAAAACACAGAACTGAATTAGGAATTGCAGAAAATGATTTTGTGATTTCCTATCTGGGCTCTGTTGGAACATGGTATCTGCCCGATGAGATGCTGAGTTTTTTTAAAAGATTATTACTAAAAAAACCAGCAGCAAAATTTCTCTTCATCACAGGCGACAATCCTACTGAAATACTTGACAGAGCAGAAAAGTTAAACATTGCTAAAGATAAATTTATCATCCGCAAAGCCACACGTAAAGAAGTTCCTTACTTTATTCTGCTCAGCAAATTTTCATTGTTTTTTATTCAGCCATTGTTTTCAAAAAAAGGCTCCTCACCTACCAAGCACGGTGAGATCCTCGGCATGGGAATTCCTGTCGTGTGCAACTCAGGAGTGGGTGATGTGGAGCGCATTGTGCGCGATACACAATCAGGTTTATTGGTTGATAAATTTGAGGATGCAGAATACGATAAAGTAATTTCACAACTTGATTCGTTGTTGCAATCTCCACCCGAAAAACTTCGTGCTGCTGCTCAAAAGTATTACTCGCTGGAAGAAGGAGTGAAAAAGTATTTGGAGGTTTACAAAAAAGCAAACCCATGACTCCCTCTCCTTCGGAGAGGGCTGGGGAGAGGCTTTTTATTCATTATGATACTTCTCATTCCTCAAAATCGTAAATGCCCTGTAAAGCTGTTCCGCAAAAATCAAACGAATCAGTTGATGTGAGAAAGTCATTTTGGAAAGCGATAGTTTTGAATTCGCACGCTCATACATTTTCTCCGAAAATCCAAAAGCACCGCCAACTACAAACACCAGATTTTTAACTCCGCTATTCATGCGCTTTTGCAGAAAAGCGGAAAACTCAACAGAAGAAAACTCAGCTCCTTTTTCGTCTAACAAAACCACAAAATCCTGAGGCTGAATTTTTGCCAGAATATTTTCTGCTTCTTTGTTTTTCAGTTCTGCAGAGTCAAGCCTTCCTGAGTTTTTGGGATTGACAATTACAACAAATTCAAAATCGCTGTAATGCTTTATCCGCGAAGTAAATTCATTAAAACCCTGCTCTGCAAATTTCATACTTGTTTGTCCAACAACCAATAACTTTATCTTCATATTCCAGGAATTTTGAACAAAGATAAATTAACTACATTTGCCTTTGCCTGATATTAATTCGTTTGGCTTGGTTTTTGAATTATACAGCACTACAATTTAGTAAAATGAAAAAAATTAGCTTATTTATTGCCATTCTCTTAAGCACAAGTGTATTTGCTGCTCTGTTTCCGGGCGCACCTGAAAATATTAACGCTGCTATTAAAGTAGGCAATGCAACAGAACTTGCAAAATATTTTGCTCCAAATATTGAACTCGTTATCGACAGTAAATCCGGTTCGTACAGTAAGGCTCAGGCTGAGATAATGGTGAAAGATTTTTTTGCCAAAAACCCTGTTAAAGAATTCAAGGTGATGCACCAGAATTCTTCACAGGATAACTCGCTTTATTCAATTGGCGAACTTACTACAGCCAACAAATCATACAGAACTTATTATCTCTTGCGCAAAACTGGCGAGAATTATACCATCAGTCAGTTGCGTTTCGAAGATTCAGGAGAATAAATTCCAATTCAGGAAATGAATATTGACCAGCTCATTGCCTCTGCCTTTACTGAAGATATTGGAGATGGCGACCATACTTCTTTAGCCTGTATTGATAGCAGCAAAACAGGAAAAGCAAAACTTCTTGTAAAAGAAAAGGGAATAATTGCAGGTGTAGAACTTGCAAACAAAATTTTTCATTTCGCAGATAAAAATCTTACTGTTGATATTTTCATAAAAGACGGAAGCAGAATAAATCCTGGCGATATTGTATTGGAAGTTTCAGGTTCTGAACTTTCCATTTTAAAAAGTGAACGTCTTGTACTTAATTTTATGCAGCGCATGAGCGGGATTGCAACAGCAACGCACAACCTAAATCAACTCATTAAACACACTAAAGCAAAACTTTTAGACACGCGAAAAACAACACCATTGTTGCGTGAAGTAGAAAAAATGGCAGTAAAAATAGGTGGTGGCACAAATCATCGGTTTGGATTGTATGATATGATTTTGCTGAAAGATAACCACATTGATTTTTGCGGTGGCATTACAAAAGCAATTGAAAAAACACATCGGTATTTAACTGACAATAGTTTAGATTTAAAAATTGAAGTAGAAACCCGTTCATTAGATGATGTAAAGGAAGTGCTTGCCATTGGCGGCATCCACCGAATTATGCTTGATAATTTTTCACCTGAAAAACTGAAAGAAGCCGTTGAACTCATTAATGGAAAATATGAAACTGAGGCATCCGGTGGAATAAATGAAAGCAACATAAGAGAATATGCTGAAACTGGAGTTGATTTTATTTCGGTTGGTTCATTAACGCACCATATAAAAAGTCTGGACCTGAGTTTAAAAGCTGCCCCTCTCCCAACCTCTCCCCAAAATGGAGAGGAGATAAACAAGCGATGATAAAAAAGCTGAAAGAAAAACTCCTGAACTGGCTGCCGGTGGTAACGTTTTTAAACCTTACCAAAAAAATTATTCTACCCGGCTTTGATGGAATTCCGCTTTACAATGTGGCAGATTTTTTTATTCGCGGATTACAGAAAGGGGCTTTGCAAACCCGCGCTTCAGCTCTTTCATTTGATTTTTTTCTTGCCATTTTCCCTGCTGTAATTTTTATATTTACACTTATTGCTTACATACCCGTTCCCGGCTTTCAGGACCAACTGATGATTTTATTCAGCGACCTGATGCCCGAAAACGCTTATGAAGCTACGCGTTCAACGCTTGAGGATATAATTAAACAGCAACGCTCAGGATTACTTTCAATCGGGTTTATTGTTGCGCTTTACTTTTCAACCAACGGTGTACACGCCATGATGGATGCGTTTAATAAAACGTATCATACCGTTGAAACACGTCCGCCTCTAATTCAACGGGCATATTCTATAATGATTACACTCATACTTTCGGTACTGACATTTACAGCCATTCTGTTGATTATTTTCGGAACAAAAACATTGAATTTCTTTGAAGCAAGAGGTTTTATTAAAGAAGC
>CAMDBK010000315.1 GCA_945889235.1 Chitinophaga pinensis | reverse complement strand
CATCAAATGCAATTGATAAGGAAAGATTTTGATTTCAAAAATAAAAAGAGGTGGTACCGAACTCTTTTGGTTTTTGAAACCCTCATCTTTTTACCACCGTAGCGTTCTACTCGGTTGGTTCTCTTTATCCAGAGATCTTGATGATTACTGATGCAAATGTAATTGCGAATTTATAATATCAAAGAATTAAATTTTTTGAATAGTAAATTTGTTTCATGGCAGATGTTCATGATAAAAAAACTCGAAGTTATAATATGAGTCGTATCAGGAGTAAGAATACTAAGCCAGAAATAATTATAAGGAAGTTTCTTTTTTCACAAGGATTCAGATATAGATTGCACGATAAAAAATTACCAGGTAAGCCTGACATTGTTTTACCAAGGTACGAAACTGTAATTTTTGTAAATGGATGCTTTTGGCATGGACATAAAAATTGTAAATTCTTTGTTCTTCCTAAAACAAGGTCTGAATGGTGGGAGAATAAAATTAAAAGCAATCAACTCAGAGTGTACGTCTTCAAAGCAAAGTGAACTAAAGAGGTAAAAAAATAAGAGACACATTTTTGTTGTTGAATCGAAGTTAAGAATTAATTTTTAGTGTTTAAAAAAGCTTTTTTGCTGGAGTCGTAAAAGTTATTTCCAACCGCAAATTTTTGAACTTTGGAAGGTTCAAAATTTGGGTTTGAATAACTTTTACTCGGAGCACAGCTTCGGTAATAATTTCGTTTTCTGCGTTGCATAGTTTTGTGTTTTATTTTTTTTCGTTGCTGAATAATGCTGTTTGTTCTGCCAAAATATTTATCAGCAGGTGTAGTATTATCAAGCGATTCATGGTAACGTTCGTGATTGTAATAATGCACAAATGATTTTAACGCATGTTCTAATTCCATTGGGCTGTAATACACATCGAGCTTAATCACATTTTTCATCGAACGATGATAGCGTTCAATTTTTCCTTGTGTTTGTGGATGCCGAACCCTTCCTCGGATGTGCTTGATATCGTTGCTTTGCAGATAATCTTTAAAATCAGCAGCAATATAACTGCTGCCATTATCGCTCAACAATTTAGGTGGTTGTTGCAGATTTGATTTTAATAAAGCTGCTTCCACAGTTTGTGCTGCATCATCGGCTTTCATGGTTTTGCAAAGCTGCCAATGCACGATGTATCGGCTAAAATCATCCAGCACTGTGGATAGATAATACCAACCCCAACCTGAGATTTTGAAGTAAGTAAAATCGGTTTGCCACATTTCATTTACCCGGACTGTTTTGTCTTTAAACTCATCGGCTGCTTTGATGAGTTCAAATGCTGGAGCCTGAACCAATCCTTTTGCTTTCAGGATTCGATACACCGAACTTTCGGAAACAAATCGTTTGTAAGTATCCGTAAACAAACAAGCAATTTCACGAGATGATTTTTGTGGAAGATCTAATGCTAATTCCACCACCAATTGCTTTTCTTCATCGGGCACTTGATTCCAGTATTGCTTTTTGGATGGTGGCTTGTCAGCTAATCCATCATAACCATTTTGCAAATAAGCATTGTACCAATTGTAAAATGTGCTTTTGTGAATGCCCAGTTCCAACAAGGTTTTATTGACACTGGTATCGCTGCGTTCCACCAATTGAATGATTTCCATTTTTTCAGTTTGACTCAATCGCATATATCGTTTTGATTGAGGGCTTACTCCAAGCCTGTTAAACTTTTTTTTAGCAAATCATTGTGCAGATATAAATCAGCTAATGCTTTTTTAAGATTGTCGTTTTCTTTTTTCAGATGCTGCACTTCGCCACTGTTGGCTTCTCGGTCTGTATCACCTGATAAACGCCTTTTGCCTGCTTCTAAAAAATCTTTGCTCCACTTGTAATATAAGCTATCGTTGATGCCATACTTTCGGCAAATAGCAGCTATCGTGTCTTCGCCACGTAACCCTTCAATCACGATTCTGATTTTTTCTTCCGCATTGTAACTGCGATGTGTTTTTCGTTTGATGTCTTTTATCAAACTTTCTGCTGTTTTTTTGTTGGTCATTTGTTCCATTTTGTTTGTTTTTAATGATGAGTTAATTTAACAAAATGTCTCAAATCTTTTATCTCACTTTAGTCCACTTTTATTTGAAGCGGAACATTTTTCTGAAATAATTTCAATGTTAAAGTTTCAGATAAACATCAGCGATATGTTGCTGAGTAATTCCGATGTAGCGTCGTGTAATTGCTGTTGATGAATGACTGAATATTTCTGATAGGTACACTAAACTTCTTTCTGATTTTCCGTCCATCTCCCACACACGCTTGCCGAAAGTTTTTCTTAAAGTATGAGTGGAACCATTTTGAACACGAACATTATACTTCGTAAAAATTCTGTGCAACTGTTTGTTGGTATAGTTTAATGATATACGATCACCCCAGCGATTTGCGAATATGTAACCATCATGATCGAAGTGTCCGGTTCTGATTAATTCATTCATCACAAAGTTTAATGCCTCTTTTATCGTAGGATTGATTGTGATCGTTCGCACCTTCTTTGTTTTGCTTTCTGTAATCATCAATTCATCTTTATCAATAACATCATTCCATTTCAACGATAGCAAATCCTTTGCTCTCAACCCGAAGTAGCAACCAACAAGTATCATCAGGTAGTCTCGGTACTTTTTTTCTTGTTTCAACCGGTGCGCCAATCCGAACATGGCATTCCATTCCATCCCACTCGTTGTAGTCTTGGTATTTTTTAAACTCATCGTTCCAGTTTTTTGGGTTCTGTCGAATATAGCCGAACCGTTCCAAACTGCTGTGTTTACAGTGGTTTCAGAGTATTAGTGTGACAAGAATAATTTATGGAAAGATGATGAATTGCCGAAAGCCTTTGCAGGCAAGGCTTTGGAAGATTAGTGGTTGTCACTCTTCTGACAAAAGTGTGACTTTGACTTTTTAAATTGAAACTCTCCTGGCCTGAGTACACCAATTAAATCAGGTATTCATCTGATAAAAAGCATAAATAAATTTTTAATTACAGAATTGTCGCTAAAAAATGTCCTCCTGTTTCTCTCGTTTTGTTTGAACAACTTTTGTTTCCGTTTCATTTTCAATAACTTCAAGTTTCTCAACATTCCTTTCTGCACTTGCTGGTCTTGCTCTGGTCGTTGCCCACTCACGAAGTCCGTCAATCTTTCTCTTCATTGTCTGTGCAAGAGGAACAATTTGTTTAATGGTCTGCTCCAAGTGTCGCATCGATATTTGTGGATTGTCAGCGTTCTCAAGGTAGGAGAGAAATCTTGCCTCGTTAACTGTTTCTTCAATTTCAGCACCGTTGAAATATTTTGATAGTTCTGCAATCTTCTCAAAGTCAGTAATGTTTTTCTGTCCGTGCTTATTGAGATGAATTTGAAAAATATTTTTGCGTTCTTCCTTTGTCGGTAAATC
>CAMDBK010000314.1 GCA_945889235.1 Chitinophaga pinensis | reverse complement strand
TTGGAAGTTGACCATCTTTTGGTTTCAACACCAACTAGCCGTACAAAAAAACTAAAAACCGAAAAGATATTGACAGTTACAACAATAGCGTAAAGTATGAATAAGTTTTGCAATTATAAAAAATTTATTTTGTTCTATTTAATAACATTAAAAATATTAGCAAATAATAAATTAGTCGGAAAAAATATTTTATCTTTCTATCAAACAATTCTCCAGCACCAGCATATCCATTTGTGTACGTAGAAAACAATCCAAAGCTTCGGCTGGAGTGTTTACGATTGGTTCGTTTTCGTTGAACGATGTATTGAGTAAAACAGGTACACCAGTTTTTTGTCTGAAACGTTCAATCAAATTGTAATAACGTGGCGAAATATTTTTATCTACAGTTTGCAGTCTGCCAGTTCCATCAGCATGTGTAACTGCAGGAATTACAGCATGTTTTTCTGGTTTGATTGGAAAAACTTTTTCCATAAAAGGAACATCTTCAACTTTAGTAAAATATTCTGCTACATATTCCTTTAAAATACTCGGTGCGAATGGGCGGAAACTTTCTCTGCGTTTTATTTTTGCATTCAACAAATCTTTTGCTTTTTCATTTCTTGGGTCAGCAATAATGCTTCTTGCTCCTAAGGCTCTTGGCCCAAATTCCGCCCTGCCACTAAACCAACCAACTACGCCTGGTTCAATTAATTTATCAGTAATTTTATCAAATAGTTTTTCATCATCGAGTCGCTCGTATTTAATTTCTTTTTCTATTAAAAATTTTTCAATTTCATCGTTAGAAAATTTACTCCCTGTGTAAGCGCTATAAATTGCAGGCGCGCGTTTTTGTTTCAAAACATGGTTGTAAACATACATCGCGCAACCCATGCTGATACCTGCATCGTGCCCTGCTGATGGGATATACAAATGTTCAAATTTTGTATGTTCAATTATTTTTCCATTGGCAACAGAATTTTGTGCAACTCCACCGGCAATGCAAACATTTTTTAGTCCAGTACGTTTTTGTAAATGATTTAGAATATGTAAAATTAACTCTTCACAAACACTTTGTACGCTTGCAGCAATGTCCTTGTGTTTTTGTGTAAGCTCTTCTCCCGCTTGCCTTGCAGGACCAAAAGCATCAATCATTTTTTGTGCATACAAGATTGAAATATTTGGAATATGTGTATCGTAATCTAATTTAATTTCATTGGGATTTGCAAAATATCCAGCATCCCAACTGAACAAACCGTCCTCATTAAAATGTAAAATATTTCTAATTTCATTTACATAATTTGGTTTGCCATATGGAGCTAATCCCATCACTTTGTATTCATCTCCGTAATGAGGAAAACCAAGATACTGTGTAAATGCAGTATAAAATAATCCGGCACTTACAGGAAAATCTATTGAATCCAACACTTCAATTTGATTTCCTTTTCCAACTGCAATCATCGTTGTTGTAAAATCTCCAGAACCATCAATGGAAAGAATTGCCGCTTCATCAAAAGGACTCGCAAAAAAAGCAGAAGCCAAATGACTTCTGTGATGCTCTACATTTTTTATTTTAGGCTTTATTTCCGACTCGCTTAGTCCACTTATTTCTGAAAGTTCGCGCTCAATACTTTTAATTTTTTTACTATTTCTTATACGGTCGAATAAGAGAGTGTTTTTCTTTAAGATATTTTTAAAAAGATAAATTACTTTATTAAAAAATTTAGCTTTTGGATCTCTACCAATACAAATATAATCAACCTCTGCAAGCGATACTCCTGCTTCTTTCAAACAAAATTTTATTGCTTCGCTCGGAAATCCAGCCCAATGTTTTATACGCCTAAAACGTTCTTCTTCAGTTGCAGCAATCAAAATTCCATCTTTAAAAATGGCTGCGGATGAATCAGCGTGATATGCGTTTATACCGAGGATTATCATGTATGTTTAGCTAAGTTAATTAAGTTGGTTGAGTTGATTGGGTTGGTAAACTGTAATCGGTAAACTGTAATCGGTAAATGGTAATCGGTGCTTTGTGACTTGTGAACTGATTACCGATTACTGACCACTGATTACCTGAATTTTCTATCGGATAATTTATTATCTATACAGTTTCAAGAACTCTCCTGCTGTCATGACCGGGATTTTTGAACCTTTAAAGTCTTTTAAATTTCTGGTTATAATGCAGTCAATATTATTTTCAGTTGCAGTAAAGTATTGAACCGAATCTTCGTAGTCTTTAAAATGAGAATTCAAACCTAAGTCTATTATTTTTTCGTCACAGGATAATATTTTCACAAGAATTCTGAATTTTCGTAATATTTCTCTTGCTTCCTTTTCTGATAAGGTCTTGGCTAAAATATAATTGGTGTTTATTATGGAAATGGATGAAGTGAAAAGTTTTATTTTTTTCTTGTCTGCTAATGAAAATAATTCGGCTGCTGATTCATAAAATGTTTGCCTTTTAGCCAGCAGGTCAAGGACAATATTTGTGTCAATCAGCAAGTTCTTCATTTAAACTTGTCAGTCAGGAATTTTGTATAATCTTGTTTGTAGTCATAATCATTTGGTAAAGTTACAACACCACTCAAACTCTTAACCAAAGGTGTTATTTCAAATTCTTTGTTCTCTTTTTTTGTCATGATGTCGAGGTACGATTCAATCATTCGCGAAAGACTTGTCCTATTGTTTTTTGCGTAAAATTTAGCTCTGTCTATTACGCGCTTGTTTAATTTAATTGTTAATTTCGTTTCCATAATTTTTACTCTGCTGTACGTGCAAATATATTATTTTTATACGGAATCTGCTAACATGATTCTAAAAACCTGCGACTTTTGCTCACATCTATGCATATGTCGAAACACTGTAGTTCTCGCAATGACAGTTAGGCTGAAAACAATTCCCTATATGCCCTAATAGTCGAAGCAATATCAATTTTTTGCCGAATGTAATTAGCGGCATTTTTACTCATGAGTTGGTATTCGTCATTGCCCAAATTTGCTAAATAAACTATTTTCTCAGCCATTGCATTTGTGTCTTCCTGGGCTATATTAAAACCACAATGATGGGTTTCTAAATCATTCCAGGGAATATTTTTGCTTGAAATTACAGGTTTTCCCGCACTTAAGGCTTCAACAATAGCATGACCGAAATTCTCACTTTTGCTTGGTAAGATAAAAGTATGTGCCCAACTTAACGCCTGTTCAATATCCTGTGGTGGGATTTCGCCCATATATTCTACTTTAACATTTTGTGGCAGCAACTTTATACTGCCCAAACACTTCTGCCAATATTGTTCATCTTTAACCGGACCGTAAATCCTATAATTGATCCTTTGCTTTACATTACTCAATGATTTCAACACCAACAAATGGTTTTTCATCGGGCTGATTAGAGCAATACTCATTAAGTTTAATTCAGCACTATTTTTATCATTGCTTTGAGGTTTTAAGAAGG
>CAMDBK010000313.1 GCA_945889235.1 Chitinophaga pinensis | reverse complement strand
TGTAAAATAAGTTCAAGAGAATCGGAAGAATTTTCATTAATTTCTTTTTTTATAGTAGAAAGTGTGTTATTCCCTGAATATTTTATTCCTGCACAGCTAAAAAAGAATTGTTCCTCATCGCAATTTTTATTTGCAAACTTTTGCAGCATTTTTCCCAAGATCCCATTTTTAATCCAGTTCCTGTCTTTTACATAACACGATCTCACATTGCAGTTATCAATTTTTGAAGCTACTAAATTTACATGTTCCCACAATTCGGGAAGAACGTGTAAATGTTGATGACTATCAATATGGCTGGGGATTATTCCAGCTTCAACTAGTTTATTCAGTTGTGCCTCAGATTCAATAATTATATCCTTTATAAAGTTTTTTTTATTTAATAAATAATGGATTATGAAATTTTTCCAATTACTAAACTGCACTTTTTTTGTCAGCCATGGTTCTCCAACCCAAGTTAGATGAAGGCCAATTCTTATACCTTTTTGATAAAGATACCTAAGGGTTTTGATATCCGTAGCCTGACCATTTACACAAACCGAAATTCCGTTTATACTTCCAATATTTACACCATCAACTATTGCTTCATTGATAGAAGAGTGCAGTCCCCAGTCATCAGCATTAACAATTATTTTTTTCACTTTGCAAATCAGTTTTTGGCTCTACTATTTCGCTTATTACATAAGTAGAATCGGTTCTAGAATGTTCGAAAATGAAATATAAAAACCAGCAAATCATTCCTAATGAACACAGTATCATTCCACCTGTAAAGCAAAATAATAATGCTAATAGTAATGTGAAATTAAAATTATGATACGTTAAGTATGTATAAATAAACCCTGTCAGACTAATTCCCAGAAAAAGAGTTCCAGTAAAAAAACTGGCACGTGCAGGAAAAGTACTATAGATAAAAATTGTTTGCAGTCCAAGTTCAAAAGAATCAAGTAAGCTGTACGATGGACTACCACTATAACGTTCATCTTGATAATAGTCTAAAAAAAATTGCTTGCTTGCAACAGAAGGAACAAACGCTCTTAACAAAATGCCCTTCCCAGATTGATTTACAAGAGATACTATTTTCTTGCTCATTAGCCTGAAGTCAGCGGCATTAGGAACAAGAGGGACTTTTGAAATTTTTTTAAAAAAAAAGTAAAAAAGAAATGAAATAATTCCTTTAAAATTTGAATTAATATTTTTTCTTCTCATTTGAACTACCTCAGCTCCTTTAACGTAAAGTTTTACCATTTCAGGTATCATTTCAGGTGGATGTTGCAAATCACCATCCATTGTTATTACAGCTTCTCCTCTTGCATTTTTCAATCCGGCCAAGAGTGCAAACTGATGACCAAAGTTTCTTGATAACTTAACATATCCAACAGGAATTTTCTCTGATGAAATACTTCTGATACATTCCAGTGTATTGTCAGAACTTCCATCGTCAACAAATAAAATTTCAAACTGATAGTTTTTTATTTCAAGAACCGATGAGCTAATTCTATTAAACAAGTGTTTAATGTTTAAAGCCTCATTGTGAACAGGAATTACAATTGAAATTGTTTTTATATCTGAATTAATCAAGTAATAAAGTGTATGAGTAATAGCAAAAATAACAAAAGCTTATCAAAAAGAATTATTTTTGACACTTACCGTTATCCATTAAATAATTTCGAATTGAAAAGTATAGCAAAGTCTGTCTTACTGCCTTTTACACAATATTTCAATTTGCCTCAACAATTTATCTTTTTTGTTACCTCAAGGTGTAATGCCCGTTGTGATTTTTGCTTATACCTTGAACAGGTCAATAATCCAGTTTCACTTCGCGAGGAACTTAGCGTGGATGAGATTATTCAATTTACCAGGAACTATGGAAAATTATTTTACCTCGGAATTTCAGGAGGCGAACCTTTTGTAAGAGCAGACTTAGCTCAAATATGTCAGGCATTTATTGACAATTGCAGGGTTTCAGTAATTGATATACCATCCAATTTTTATTTTACTGAAAATACACTAACAACTGTAGAAACAATAGTTTCAGGAAATCCGAGTGTAGTGTTAGATTTACAATTTTCGCTTGATAACATTGGAGAAAAACATGACCAGTCAAGAAAAGTAAAAGGCTTGTATGATAAAGCAATAATTACTTTTTTAGCATTAGAGAAACTAAGAAACAATTACAAAAACTTAAAGCTGAAAATTAATATAGTTTACCTGGATGACAATAAAAATGAAATCCATTTCATTGCTGATGAAATAACAAAAATATTAAAACCTAATCGCATTCAAATTACCTACCCACACAATTTGCTTTTAGGTTCAGTAGCCAGCTCCAAAGAGGTTGATAATGTTGCTCAATATATAAAAACAGCACAGGAAATCGATGCAAGATATTCCGCTGATATTACAAACGATTTATATTCACTTGGACTTAGATCTTTAAAAAACAGCTACCATAATCTATTAAAGAAAGCAGTTGAAAGGACTATGCATACAAGCAGTTACTGTAATGCCGGAAAGAATATAATTGTTTTAAATGAGAAGGGGGATGTTTTTCCCTGTGAACCTTTATGGGATAATAAATTAGGAAATATAAGAGAAACTGATTACGATATCAGAAGAATAATTTATGGTGAAGATTACAAACAATTTGAGCAAAAATATTTAAGTGAAAAGAAATGTAATTGTACTTACAGCTGTGCTATTAACTCAGGAATTACTACTAATTATTCACATTACCCTAAACTGGCAACCGATGCTTTAAAATTGGCTTATGGTAAAAAGCAATAGCCAGTTTCTAATTTATTTCAATTAATAATTGCCCAAATGATTATAAACAATTGATATGAATTGAATGGAGATTTCAATTATTATTCCGGTAACAAGACAAGATGCATTATTGAAATGTTTAACTGGATTTAACCAACAACAAACAACTTATAAATATGAAGTTATAGCTGTTGGTTCAGTACCAAAAAAAATTAATACTGCTGATTATTCATTTAAACTAACTTTAATTGAATGTGATAATTTGCATGTAAATGTCAGAAGAAACACTGGAGTTAGAAGTGCCTCTTCCGGTATTATAGGGTTAATGGATGATGATTGTATTCCTAACCCGTTATGGATTGAAACTGCAATTAAATGTTGTCAATTAGGCATAATAACCGGGCCTGAAATTCCGAATAATTTTGGAGATGATTTTACAAAGCTTGAATTTAATATTCTTTCTTCCAAATTCAGTGAATTTACACTAGGTCATGTTAATTCAATTAAAGAAAAAATAAAATGGTACGATGTTACTTTTTGCAATTGTATACTTCCAAGAAAGGCTTGGGAATTGGCTAATGGATTCTCTGAAAAAATTCCATGGGATATGGATGACTTTCATTTTTGTTATGAGTTGAAATCCGACTATCAGTTTTATAATCAACCCGACCT
>CAMDBK010000312.1 GCA_945889235.1 Chitinophaga pinensis | reverse complement strand
CTGCAAACAGATGTTTGGGGTAATGCAAATGATCAAATGGTAGGTAGAGCATATATCAGAAATATAACCAATGATACCATGCACGTAAAAGTAAGAAGATCTCCTGTAAGTGTAGTTCAGGGTTCATCGCATTCTTTTTGTTGGGATGTATGTTACACATCTATTACCAGTGAATCGGTTCACGCTGTTACCATGGTTCCGGATAGTGTTTATACTAATTTTTACGCTGATTTTTTACCCAATGGAAATGTAGGATTAAGCTCAATTAAATATTGCTTTTTTGACGAAGATGTTATTACTGATTCTATATGCTTAATAGCCTATTTTAATGCTTCGGCTACCGGAATTGAAACGGGTATTTTGCCTGAAGGAAATTATATAACTGATGTTTTCCCAAATCCTTCTAACGGTACTTCACAGCTGATTTACTCCGTTAAAAAAGATGCTGCTAATTCAAAAATAGAAGTCCACAACATACTTGGTTCATTGGTAAAGGTTGTTGAACTGAAAGAAAAAAACGGCTCGGTAAAGCTTCCTCTGGAAGATATTGGCTCAGGAATTTATTTCTGTTCGCTGGTGGTTGATAATAAAACCATTTCTACCAAAAAGCTGGTAGTTTCAAAGTAAGCCCGGTTCTTTTTTCTTGCATTTTTCGCCTAACGGGTGATGTGATTCAGTTGTTACCTTTACGCAGTGAATTTTCAGCTGACATCAGATTATAAGCCTACAGGCGATCAGCCCGAAGCCATTAAGCAATTAGTGGAAGGTGTAAACCGTGGAGATGAAAATCAAACGCTGCTTGGCGTTACCGGCTCAGGAAAAACATTTACAATTGCCAACGTTATTCAGCAGGTACAAAAACCCACGCTGATTATGAGCCATAACAAAACACTGGCAGCACAGTTGTACAGCGAGTTTAAACAGTTTTTTACAGAAAATGCGGTTGAATACTTTGTGTCGTACTACGATTATTATCAACCCGAAGCTTATCTCCCTACTACCAATACATTTATAGAAAAAGACCTTTCCATTAACGAAGAAATTGAGAAACTGCGACTTTCAACTACATCCTCGCTGTTATCGGGAAGGCGTGATGTTATTGTGGTTTCATCGGTTTCGTGTATTTACGGAATTGGAAATCCTGTTGCGTTCCGTGAAAATATAATTACACTGGAAGCGCACCAGAAAATAAGTCGGAACAAAGTGTTATATCAATTGGTTTCTTCGTTGTATTCACGTACCGAAGCAGAATTCAGTCGCGGAAATTTTCGCGTGAAAGGCGATACTGTAGATATTTATCCGGCTTATGCAGACTATGGTTACCGGCTTTATTTCTTCGGTGATGAAATAGAAGAAATGGAAATGTTTGACCCAGCTTCAGGCGCAAGATTGGAAGGTTTGCAACACATGGTAATTTACCCTGCCAACATTTTTGTTACTTCAAAAGATGACATGACATCTGCTATAAAAGATATACAGGATGATTTGGTAAAACAGTTTGAATACTTCAATGATACAGGACGTTTTCAGGAAGCCAAGCGCCTGAAAGAGCGCACAGAATTTGATCTGGAAATGATGCGTGAGCTTGGGTATTGTTCAGGTATTGAGAACTACTCGCGCTACTTTGATAAGCGTTTGCCGGGCACACGACCATTTTGTCTGATAGATTATTTTCCCGATGATTATTTAATGGTGATTGATGAAAGCCATGTCTCACTTCCGCAGTTTCGCGCCATGTATGGTGGTGATCGTTCACGCAAATTAAACCTGGTTGAATATGGTTTTCGTTTGCCTGCGGCAATGGATAATCGTCCGCTCAAGTTTGAAGAATTTGAAGCTTTGCAAACGCAAGTGATTTATGTGAGTGCAACACCTGCGGATTTTGAATTGCAGAAATCAAACGGAGTAGTGGTGGAGCAGGTTATCCGCCCCACAGGCTTGCTTGACCCGCCAATAGAAATTCGTCCGGTACTAAATCAGGTGGATGATTTATTGGATGAAATAAATATCACGATTAAAAACGGTGAACGTGTTTTGGTAACAACACTTACCAAACGCATGGCAGAAGAATTATCTAAATACATTGCCAACCTTGGTGTTAATTGCCGCTATATTCACAGTGATGTGGATACACTTGAACGTGTTGAATTATTGCGTGATTTACGCCTCGGAAATTTTGATGTGCTGGTAGGAATTAATCTTCTGCGTGAAGGATTGGATTTACCCGAAGTTTCTCTTGTTGCAGTTTTAGATGCCGACAAAGAAGGCTTCCTGCGCTCAGCACGTTCGCTCACACAAATTGCCGGCCGTGCAGCACGAAATGTAAATGGAAGAGTAGTAATGTATGCCGATAAGGTTACAGATTCAATGAAGCAAACCATTGAAGAAACTGCAAGACGCAGAGAAAAGCAATTGAAGTACAACGAAGAAAACGGTATTACTCCGGCTTCAACTTCTAAGTCACGTGAATCAATTATGTCGGGTACAGGACTGGCGCGAAGTCATGCATCATTGCATAAAAGTAAAGCGTATGTTGAAAATGAATCATTCAATCTTGCTGCCGACCCTGTAATGCAATACATGAGTAAACCCGATCTTGAAAAATCATTTAACAAAACCCGCAAGGCAATGGAAGCCGCAGCAAAAGAACTTGACTTTGCAGAAGCAGCCCGCCTTCGCGATGAAATGTATGCTATCGAAAAGCTGATGAAATCGAAATAATTTTTTTATACATTGCAGCCGTTGTTACCCTGAGCGTAGTCGAAGGGTTTAAAAAATAAAATCTAACCAACATTAATAACTAAATGAAAAAACATTACTCCCTACTTTTTACTGCACTTGTATTTTGTCTGAATGTAAATGCGCAAATCAGTGCCGGTGGTCATCCTGAATCATTTTCAGCAACTGATATCAGTGAAGCAATTATGGTGAAGACCATGCCTGCATTGGATATTCCGGCAATCATTGCCGCAGAAGAAGCGCGTGGTGATGAACCACGTCCTTATAAGTTCGGAGAAAATATTCCGGTACATTATTCACTGCAAAATTCTGGAACATGGGAAGAGATGGAAAACGGAAGATTATGGAGACTGGCAATACAATCTGAAGGAGCATTTTCGCTTAACCTTATTTTCAGTGATTTCTTTATGCCTGCAGGTGCTAAGTTTTTTATTTACAACGAACAAAAGGATTATGTGCTGGGCGCTTTCACTTCACAAAATAACCGCGAAGATCGTGCATTTGGAACAGATGTAGTTAAAGGCGATATGTCTGTACTGGAATATTATGAGCCCAATCAGGTTCGCGGGCAAGGCAGCATACAACTTAAAACGGTAACACATGGCTACCTCAATATTTTCGATATCACAGGCGGTGGTTCAGGTTCTTGCAACAACGATGTAAACTGCGCAGGCTGGGAAGACTGGCAGGACGAAAAGCGCTCAGTTGGTATAATGATTTCGGGAGGCAG
>CAMDBK010000311.1 GCA_945889235.1 Chitinophaga pinensis | reverse complement strand
AATAAAAACCTTTACCGAATATGTGGATGATTACGACAGCGGTGTACAACAAACCATTCAGCATAAAAATACCGACATCGCTTTTTCGCCCAACATTATTTCATCGGGTATTATTGGTGTGCAGCCGGTAAAAGGTCTGGAGGTTAGTTTTATCAGCAAATATGTGGGCCGCCAGTACCTTGATAATACTTCGGATAAAAGCCGCAGCATTGATGCTTACTTCACCGAAAATGTGCGCATTAATTACACGATTAAAACAAAAATCATAAAAGAAATAGGAATAAACCTGTTGCTCAACAATGTGTTTAACCGCCTGTATGAAGCCAACGGTTATACCTTCAGTTATGTTTACGGTGGCGCCAAAACAACCGAAAATTATTATTACCCCATGGCCGGGTTTAATTTTCTGGCGGGGATTAATTTGAAGTTTTAAAATAAGAAAATAAAAAATCAAATAACCACAAAACTTGTACTCTCCACCCAACCCTGATTACCATCACTAAGTTTTATCTTGCTCCACTCCCCTACTTTATCAAGCAGTTGAATTTTTGTGCCTTCATGGATAACAAAAAGATTGGTACCGTTGGCAACAGGAGAACTTTTTACGTTTACCGTTGGTGTAAAAATAATTGCAGTTTTTTCGCCAGAAGAAGCTTTGTATTGAATATTGGCAAACCAGAATGATTTTGCAGCAAAAACAAGCAGTAATAAACCGAGATAAAAAAACAGTTTGCGCATTAATTCTTTTTCAGAAATCCTGAAGAACACAAAGAGAAGAATTGCACTGAATAATGATAGAATTCCAGATACAGCCCATCCATCACAACTGAAAATATTAACTACTGAATCAAACCAGCGATAGAAAAATAATTTTGGCACCACTTCAATCTTATCAACTATTTTCAGGTTAGCTATGCTGAGATTAAACTCTACATCTTCATCACCGGGCATCAGTTTTTGTGCACGCTCATAACACAAGATTGCCATCGGAATTTGATTGGTCTTGAAATATGCATTTCCAAGATTATAGTATAACTCACCACTTACAAAATTGCTTTTCAGCACCAGTTCATACTTCTCAATTGCTGATTGGTATTCTGCCTTTTTGTAGAGTTCGTTGGCTTCGTTGTATAGGGCTGTATTGTCGGCAAAAACAAATGAAAAACTTAAAAATAAAAATGAAAAAAGTAAAACCCTTCGACTACGCTCAGGGTGACAGCCAAAAACTTTGAACTTTAAACTTTGAACTATCAACTCTCTTCTAAACATTACCTTCAATTTTACTGATAACATCAATTGCTTCACTGTAAGTAGTATCCATTTCTCTTTCTCCGCCTGCCGGTGCAAACCGTGCGAATTCGGCTTTATCCAACAGGGTGATAAATTCATTAATGGTTTCTTCCTTTACATTTTTCGCAAGCATGGTTTCTTTAATTTTTTCTTTCGTCAACTCAACAACAGGAATAGAAAGTTTGTCGCTGATATAACCCCAAAGCGCTTTAAAAATTTCTTCATAATATTCAGTTCTCATTTTCTCAGCAAGAAATTTTTTAGCCAACGCCAGGCGCTTTCCGGCAATTTTATTTGCTCTGCGACTTTTCATCAGCGCAACATTACCGCTTTGTTTCACCATGTTACGGTGCCATAAGAAGAAACCCAAGTAAAGTAATATAGGCGCACCGCTCAAGGCAAAGAATAAAGAAGAACGGAAAAAATAGTTTCCTTTTTCAGTAACGTTAGCTTTATTGGTTTTTATGTAACGGATATCGCTGCCCAACACTTTCAAATCTTCTTTACTTGCAATGGTAACGCCAGTTGCTTTGTCTTCTTCACCGTTTCCTTTGCCAACTGTTAAGGTAAATTCAGGCTGAGAAAGTGTTATGTATTTTCCTTTCACGGCATCAAAATAGCTGAATGAAAAAGGTCCGATTTTAAACTCCCCTGCATGCCGCGGAATCAACAAATAATCAAAGGTGCGACTGCCTGAAACTGCATTGGCACCAACTTTAATATTATCGGAAGTTTTCGGGTCATAACTTTCAATATCGGGAGGAAATTCAAGAGCAGGTGCATTCACCTGTTTCATATTACCTGTGCCTGTAATGGTAATTTTAAGATTCACGGCTTCATTAGCTTCAACCTGCGATTTGCTGATTTCTGCTTTCATGCTGAAATCACCGGTCAATCCACTGAAATCAGATGGTTGTCCGCCAAGAGGAAAAGGCAAAATATTCAATGAAGTCGGGTTTGTTTTCAGTGATTTTTTCACATCCTGGTATGAGCCAAAAAACTGATCAAAAATGCTATTGCCGCCTCTTGTCTGCTCGCGAATTACCACATCAACCTTGAACAATTCAATTTCAATTTTTCCTGCTTTTTGTGGGTAGAGAATACTTTGTTTTAAAATCCCTGCGTTGTAAACTTCACCATTGTAAGTCTCTCGATTCAGCGTTATTTGCTGGGGTTGCTGAATGTCTTCACTCCAGAGACCATCATACGAAGGAAACTTTACATCCTCAAAACCAACAATGCTTTGCTTAGTATAAATTTTATGAGTTACTACAATTGCTTCGCCACGATACGCTTTGGTTTTACTAAAACTGATGCGGACAAATGTTTGCCCGTCAGTTGAAGAAGTTGCACTTTGCTGAGAACCTTGTTGCCTGTTATTTTGCTGCGTATTTTGTTGTGCAGTTGCTGCTCCTTTTACAACTGTAATTTTCAGTTCATTTGATTCTATTTCGGTTCCGTTCACTTTTATTTTTGCAGGAGGAATCGTGAATGTTCCTTCTTTGGTTGCAGTCAGAACAAAAGAATAGGTTAGCGACTGTGACATAGCACTGCCATTAAACTGCATGCTTGTACTTTGGTTTGGGCCGGATAAAATATCAAAGCCGGCAAACGATGGGGCTCTGAAATTGCTTCCGTTATTATTTAATGTAAAGGAAATCTGGAAACGTTCACCAAAAGAAACAGTTGATTTTGCAGATGCTTCAAACGTAATTTCTGCAGCAGAAACCCGCCCAATCCCTGTCAGGACAAGCATCAGCATCAATACATAGTTCATTTTCACTTTCAACATTTCTGCAAATCAACTAAATTTTTCTAATGTTCGTCATGCTGAACTTGTTTAAGCATCTCTAAATGAGACCCTGAAACAAGTTCAGGGTGACGCAAAACTTCTACCAATCCTTCTCTATCTTTACTTTTTGTGCAGTCTTCAGCCTTTCTTTTTTCATTTTATCCTGAACATCTTTTTCTTCTTTGCCTAATGCATCGAGCATTCTGTCAGCATCCTGTTTTGATAGCTTATCCTGCTTTTGTTGTTGCTGCTGTTGCTCTTTTTCCTGCTGCTCTTTATTATCTGCCTGTTGTTGCTGCTCATCCTGTTTCTTATCGTCTTTTTTCTCGTCTTGTTTTTGCTGTTCCTGTTTGTCCTGTTTTTCGTCTTTCTTATCCTGGTTCTGTTGATTTT
>CAMDBK010000310.1 GCA_945889235.1 Chitinophaga pinensis | reverse complement strand
GGGCGGAAGCGGGATTAAAAAATTATTTATCTGTTCAGTGCTTAGATTTGGTTGTGCAGCACCAGCAGCAATTCTCAAACTTTCTTCAACTTTTGTAGATAAAAAATAATAGAGATATGGTTTTAATATTTCCTTTTTAGGAATGAATTTACCTACACGTTGATTAAGATAAAAGACTGTGTCGCTTGTGTTTATTCCGAGTTTACCAGTTGTAGCGCCTGACATAGCTACTACTAAATCATCTTTGTAAACTTTGAACCTATCAAAATTTTCTTTGTAATCATTTGCATCAAAATATACCAAGTCATTTATTTCTAATGATTGATTTTGAATGTTAGTAATTCTTAAGATTGGCAAACCAGTTTCCCTATAGGTATTGCTTTTAAATGCAAATCCATTTTGAAATCCACAAATTTCTCCTAACTTTTTTATTTCCCAACCTTGTTTCATATCAGTTCCAAAATTGCGTTCAATTTATCTGTACTTTCTTTGTCCAAGGCTTTCATTTCTTCTAAAATTTCCTGCGGTTGGCGTAAGGCGGTTTCTTCTTTTTTGTTGGGGTTTTTGGCACTCAGGTCAAAGGTGGTTTGGTCAATGTCTTTTACATTAATGCTCCAAGAGTTTTCCGTTTCTGTTTTTGTTTTTTGCAATTCAACAAATTCTGCTAAATCTTTTTCGTTTAGTGGGTTTCCCTTTCCTAAATTTCTATCCAAATTTAATTGGTAGAACCAAATTTTTTTAGTAGTCTCACCTTTGTTAAAAAATAAAACAACTGTTTTTACACCAGCACCAGTAAAAGTTCCTCCAGGCAAGTCTAAAACTGTATGCAGGTTGCAATTTTCCAAAAGCAATTTTCGCAAACTAACAGTAGCATTGTCGGTATTACTTAAGAATGTATTTTTAATTACAATACCAGCTTTGCCCCCTGCTTTAAGTAATTTAATAAAGTGTTGCAAAAATAATGAAGCAGTCTCGCCAGTTTTTATGGGGAAGTTTTGCTGAACATCGGCTCTTTCTTTTCCACCAAATGGTGGGTTAGTAAGAACTATATCAAATCTATTTTTTTCTTGTACATCAGCTAATTTTTCAGATAGAGTGTTTTTATGAATTATATTTGGTGCTTCAATTCCGTGAAAAATCATATTCATAATTCCAATAATGTAAGCTAAAGATTTTTTTTCTTTACCGTAAAAAGTTTTCTTTTGTAAAATGTTAGTTTCGGTAGTAGATAATTGTTTGCTATTAGCTAAGTAATCAAAAGCTTCGCATAAAAAACCAGCAGAGCCTGCAGCACCATCATAAATAGTATCACCTATTTTTGGTGCAACAACTTTTACAATAGTTCTAATTAACGGTCTTGGTGTGTAATATTCTCCACCATTACGACCTGCATTACCCATATTTTTAATTTTATCTTCATATAAGTGGCTCATCTCATGTTTTTCAGAGTAAGTTCTAAATCTAAGTTCATCAATTAAATTTATCACATCACGTAGATTGTTACCACTTTGTAAACGGTTTTTTAGCTCGCTAAAAATTTCTCCAATTTTGTATTCAATAGTTTCAGCACTTACAGCATCAGCTTTAAATTTTTTTAAATATGGATATAATTTAAAGTTAACAAAATCAATTAGGTCATCACCAGTTTTAGTATTGTGGAAATCTATTTTTCCATCTTTCCCTTTTGGTGCTGCCCATTCACTCCACTGATACTCTTTAGCAATTATGGTTTTATATTTTTTACCTGATAACTGAGCTCTTGTAAATCTATCTTTTTCTAAATCCTCAAGATATTTTAAAAACAATATCCAAGATGTTTGCTCTACGTAATCTAACTCGCTACTACAACCAGCATCTTTATGTAAAATGTCATCAATATTTTTAAAAGCAAGTTCAAACATCTATAACCTCGGTTTTTTTGTAAATAAATTTTATTAACATACCCTCTAATTAAACAACTCTTTAGTATATAAATTAAAGAACAACAAACCATAAAACAATTGTTAATGCTATTTTATATTTATAATACTGCTTAATTCCCAAAGCAGTTATATAAAGGGATTGTGGGAATTGAGAAAATACATATTCATCCAATGTTTCTTAATAAAAATTGGCTTCCCACGATTTTTCCCACCATTTAAGTGAGAAAAATATTTCCCTTTTAATATAACCTAAAAATAATTTTCCTATTGAGAATTCTCAGTAAGAATTTGGCAATGAGAATTTATTTTTATTTTTTTACCTTCCATTTCTATCAAGTTGCCTGATGTTATATTAGTAGCAATAAATCGATAAGCTGTACTTTGTGACTTACAAAAACTATTCAGAAGTATATAATCGATTAACTCTTTCTTGGTATAATCTTTATCTTCAAGTAACATTAGTTGGAAACGGAGTAGGAAGTTGCTGTCTTGTACCGGATAATAATTGGGTTATAATTCAAAACACAATAGGGTTAAAAACAAAATCCTCATTATACAATAGGTATCTGTACTACTATTTAAAGCTACATAAAAATAGAATCGCATTATTAGATGGAGGTAGTTCACAACCAAATGTTAGAGTGGATAATTTTTTGCAATTAGAAGTAAATTTTCATGAGTATGATGAACAGAAGAATATTGCTGATGTCCTATACATTATAGATTCCAAAATCGAACTCAACAACCGCATCAATGCCGAGTTAGAAGCAATGGCAAAAACGCTGTACGATTATTGGTTTGTGCAGTTTGATTTTCCTGATAAAAACGGCAAGCCCTACAAAACAAGTGGCGGTAAAATGGTTTGTAATGAGGAGTTGAAAAGGGAGATTCCTAAGGGGTGGAGTAATGCTACATTGCTCAATAACTCATTTGCTGAAATTTTAAAACCTGGAATTAAAAAATTTTCTGGTAAAAAAAATTACTTAGCAACAGCTGATATTAATAATAAAGATATTGGAATAGGTAGTGAAATAACATACGTAGAAAGGAAATCCAGAGCTAATATGCAGCCTATAAAAAATTCTATTTGGTTTGCAAAAATGAAAAACAGCAGAAAGCATTTATTTATTGGCCAAAATAGCTACGATGTTATTACTGATAATATTTTATCGACTGGTTTTATGGGTCTTTCCTGTACCGAGACTTCATTTGAATATTTAGCTTGCTATCTGTCATCTGATATTTTTGAGATTACGAAAGATACAGTATCTCATGGTGCCACAATGCAGGGCATAGGCAATGATGATCTAAAGTTTTTCAAGATAGTTGTACCTGACATTGAAATACTTGCTGATTTTAAGAAAGAAATAAGTGCTATTTATGAAAAAATGGAACTAAGTAGAATTGAAAACCAAAAACTCACCGAACTGCGAGATTGGCTATTGCCAATGTTGATGAATGGGCAGGTGAAGGTTAATTAAGAAAAACCCCTTATTTTATGCGGGGCCGACGAGACTCGAACTCGCGACTTCCTGCGTGACAGGCAGGCGCTCTAACCAAACTGAGCTACGACCCCAACTTT
>CAMDBK010000309.1 GCA_945889235.1 Chitinophaga pinensis | reverse complement strand
CCGGAAACAGATGCCATAGTAATGATAGGAGAAATTGGCGGAAACCTTGAAGCAGATGCAGCACGTTGGATAAAAGCTCACGGAACAAAACCCGTAGTTGGTTTTATTGCAGGCCAAACAGCACCTCCCGGACGCAGAATGGGACATGCAGGAGCCATCGTAGGTGGTGCTGATGATACAGCAGCAGCCAAAATGAAGATCATGCGCGAGTGTGGAATTCATGTGGTTGAATCGCCTGCCGTTATTGGTAAAACAATGGCAGAAGTGTTGAGTAAAGTGGCGGCGTAATTCAATTGCGGATTGAGAATTTTAAATTGCTAAATAGCTTTTCAATCCGAAATTTTGGCAATCCGAAATCCGAAATTATTTATATTTATTCTGCTGCACTGCTGCATACCCAAGTAACGGAAACAGCACAAAAGCACTCAAAGAAAAATACCATTTCACGCCAGCGGCAATTAACGCAAGCGATACAACTCCGACATAAACCGGGTAAGTCAAAAACAAAATTCCGAACAGAACTGAATGATAAAAAACAGAATTTTTTGTTTTTGCTGATACAAAATTTTTAAAAGGGTAATAATAAAGGGCATTAATCATTCGCCCTGCAAATGCAAAAGGAACAAGTACATAATTTACTTGATGGCGGTGTTGCCGAGGCGCTGCCCATACAAGCGGTTCAAGAATATTTCGTACTGCGTTGTTAAAAGAAAGCAAATTGCCGGCTGTATCTTTTTTATTAAAAATTTCTTCAGGCATAACTAATTTTCCTGCATGAATGTCTACCTCAACCCCCATTTTAGTGAAGCTTGAATAATTAATTCCCAGTGGTAAAATTTTCAACGGAATGTATGCACTAAAACAATTCATCGCTATACGTGCCGCACCTTTTTTGAAAGGACGCAATTTATATTCATGCACACAAAGTCCTTCAATAAAAATCAATACAATTCCTCCCTGTGCTAAAATTTCCTGACTGCGCTGAAAAGTTTTTTCATTCAGATGAAGATTCTCTTTTCCTTCGCTCAGGCGATAGATTGGAATCATATTCAGCATTTTTAACAAGGTGTTATGCCATGGCTTTTTGAATGCATCACCACGCGCCAGAAAGTGAACAGGATAGTTGAACTGTGCACCAATAATTATAGCATCAAGAAATGAGTTGGGGTGGTTGGCTGTAACGAGTAAAGGCCCTTTGGTGTTTAATGCTCGTTTGTTGTATACAGTTGTTTCACCACAGAAAATTTTCAATGCAAACCTTCCAAATATTTTTAGGAACGAATAAATCACACATTAGAAATAAACAGGTTTGTCGCCCAGATATTTGCTGATAATCGGAAGATAATAGGCCTTTATCTCTTCAAGGTTATAGCTTTCCGCACGTTTGGTATAAAGGTCGTATTGATTGAAATCCTTTACCCATTCTTTATAAAGCTGGTCGCGTTCATTCATCAGGTGAGTGTAGCTGCTGCCCGTGTGCCAAGGATAAAACGAATGGTAACGGAGCATCACCATTCCTTCTTCGGGCAGTTTATTTCCTGAATGATTTTTTAAAACAGAGTAAAAATATTCATCATGCCCCCATGCTTTCAGTGTATTGTCAAGCCCACAATTAGGTTTATAAATTCCGTATTCGGTATTATAACGTGCATCTTGCATGTCGGGATTGAGTTCGTTAAACTCAGCATACACGCAGGTATCAGGAAGTTTGCAGCCAACCAGAAAAATATCACCCACCAAACCCCATTGCTCTTTCAGTGTTGTTCCATCCTCATCTTTTCCCCACAGGTACATTACTTTTCCAAGATCATGAATCAATCCAACTAACTGCATCCAGTCAGGACGATTATCTGCTCTCATGCCTTCAGCTGCCTGAATTAAGTGCATCACATTCGGCAGATTTATATCAGGATCGCTGAGGTCAACAAAGTTGTTCAGCTTTTCCATTGCATACCAGATGTGCATGGGGCGATTAAATGTAAGGTAGTCTTTGCGCATCCGCTCCACATATTCCACCGTTTGACGCGAACGCATTTTACGGTAGTTATCGCTGATAACCTCTATGGTGTCGCCCTGCGTATAGTTTCGGAATTGCTTTTGTGTGGTTGTTTCCATGCGTACAAAATTATGAGAATTCATTTACTGTTTATACTTTTTGCCTATTATTGAAAACTGTGAGCACTGACAAAATAAGTATTGGTAATTATCGCTGGCGCATCTGTGCCTTGTTATTTTTTGCTACTACCATCAATTACATCGACCGCAATGTTCTTTCGTTTGCCATGATTGACGGGTTCTTTCGTAAGGAAATGCTCGGCTTACCGGAAGATGCTGTTCTAACACAGGCAGATACCGACCGCTTCAAAGAGATGATGGGTTATGTGGATGCTGCTTTTAAAATGGCTTATGCTATTGGTTTTTTGATTATCGGTTATGTTATTGACAGGCTGGGAACACGTAAAGGGTTTTCAATTGCCATTTCGGTTTGGAGTATTGCAGGAGTTTTAAATGGCTTTGTTGGTTCGGTAAGAGGTTTAATTGGTACACGATTTCTTTTGGGTTTGGGTGAGGCAGGAAATTTTCCTTCGGCAGTAAAAACAGTTGCAGAATGGTTTCCACGAAAGGAACGCTCTTTTGCAGCAGGGTTATTTAATGCAGGTGCAAATATTGGCGTAATCGTTACAGCACTGGCTGTGCCTTTTATTACTGTTAAGTATGGCTGGCGTGCATCTTTTGTTGTAACCGGTTTGCTTGGTTTTGCAGTGTTGATTTTTTGGCGATTGATGTATCGTAAACCGGAAGATCATCCGAAACTTGGCAAATCAGAATTAGCGTATATCAATTCGGATAAAGATGAAATTGCAACTGAAAAGATTTCTTGGTTAAAATTGTTGAAACACCGTCAGACTTGGGCGTTTGCAGTGGGTAAATTTATGGCAGACCCAATCTGGTATTTCTATCTTACATGGCTTCCCGACTTTTTTAATAGCAGCGAATCGCTGGAACAGAAATTAGATTTAAAGAATATCGGATTGCCTTTTATCATCATTTATTTGGTTAGCGATGGTGGAAGTATTTTCTTCGGTTGGCTTTCATCGCGACTGATTCAAAAAGGCTGGACTGTAAACAATGCACGTAAAATAACCATGCTGATTTGTGCGCTGTGCGTTGTGCCGATTGTATTTGCTTCAACCACAACAAGCGTTCATCTTGCTGTTGCATTGATTGCATTAGCTGCCGCTGCGCATCAAGGCTGGTCGGCAAATATGTACACCCTTGCCTCTGATATGTTTCCAAAAACTAACGTTGGTTCGGTAGTAGGAATTGGTAGTATGTTCGGGGCAATAGGTGGAGTTTTGTTTGCTGCTTCCACCGGAATTATCCGAGTGAAGTTTGGCTATATTCCATTGTTTGCAATTGCCGGAATTGCATACTTAATTGCGTTGGTGCTTATACATTTACTTGCACCCAAACTTGATAAAATTGAAACCGTCATTGCGAAGGAGGA
>CAMDBK010000308.1 GCA_945889235.1 Chitinophaga pinensis | reverse complement strand
TTATCGTAAGGCAATTTCATGTTAACAGGGAGTCCACTAACTGAATCAACACGCTCAGAATATTTCAGTTTGTCAAACTGTTTGAAGAAAAGTAAAATGTCATTGACAACTAGTTGTGGCGCCTGTGAATTTATTTTTTCTTCAGAAGGTGTAAACTTTGTTATTCCCTTTGCTGTTCCGAACCACAGGTGACCTTCGTTATCTGAAAAGGCAGAGCCTGAATTACATTCCAGGGCTTTAAAACCTTCGTTGAAACCATAGCTGCGAATGGAATATTTTTCCTGTACATTAAAAATTATTTTATTTATTCCTCTTTGTGTTCCGGCCCAAAGTGTTCCTCTTTCATCAAAAATTAAAGAGCGGATTACATCAGAGTTTAGCCCTTCTTTTTGGGTAATACTGGTGAACTTATTACCATTTAAACAAAGTATTCCAGCTTCTTCTGTGCGGAAATAAATTTTTCCGGTTTTGCTTTGTGTTATTGACTGAACAGGTGATTTATTCTCATCAAATTTTTTGATTTTTTTACCGTCATAACGATAGATTATTCCATTAAAGCCTCCCATCCAGATATTGCCGGAATTATCTTCCACTATTGATAAAATATTATTGTCAGTAACATCATCACTGATTTCAATTTTGATAAAAAATGAGCTGTCGGATTTTGCAACTCCGTTTGGTGTGGCAATCCACATATTTCCATTTCTGTCACAAATAATATCATTGATATTGTTTGATGGTAATCCGGCATCTTCCGTGTACTGGATTATTTTTTTTCCATCAAAAACATACACACCTTCAAAGTCTGATGTTCCGAACCAAAGTCCTCCGGCCTTATCTTCAGCAATGCAACTGACAACTCGCTCGTTCAGCGTTTCATCAATTTCCCATTTGCTGAAATTTTCTCCGTTGAAAAAATAAATTCCGCCTCCGCGATTGGCTGCAATCAGTTTTCCGTTTGATGTTTTAAAAATTTCCCCCGGACTAAAGCCGGTTTCAGCAAAATGAATAAAACTGCGGTCGGCAAGTTTTGATAAACCTTTTTTTGTACCCAGCCAAAGATTGTCTTCGCGGTCAACAAAAACGGAAGTTATTTTGTTATCAGGCAATCCATTTTTTTCAGTGATGTTGGCAAAAGTTTTTCCATCAGATTTTGTAACTCCATAATCTGAGGCCATCCACAAATTGCCCGAGCCATCGTAAGCAAAATCATTCAGCTGAAAACTGAGCAGGCCTTGCTGCTGGCCTATGTTGCTAAATTTATTTCCGTCAAAAATACTTATGCCGGAAGTGGTTGATGCCACAACTTCGCTCTTTTTGTTTATGGCTACATGCGTTACATAATTATCTGCAAGACCGTCAGAAGTTTTAAAAAAAACAACATTTTTTCCGTCATACTTCCCAAGACCGCCACCGTAAGAGCCCAGCCATAAATTTCCTGTTTTGTCTTCACAAACCGAATAAATAAAATTTCCCGCTGAACCATTATTAAGTTCAAGATTTTGAAATGTTTTTCCATCAAATTTTGAAATCCCGGCAAATGTTCCGAACCAAAGTATTCCTTTGCTGTCCTCAAAAATTGAACGGACATCATTGGAAGAAAGTCCATTCTCTTCTGTATATCTTGAAAAGATTTTTCCGTCAAAACTTACAACTCCTGCATTTGAACACGAGAACCATAAAACACCCTTGCTGTCCTGAGTAATGGCAAGAATATTTGCCGATGGCAAACTATCTTTTACGGTCCATGTCTTGAAATTTTTGCCGTCAAATCGCGTAAGTCCTCCGTTTGCGCCAATCCAGATATATCCTTTTTGGTCTTGATAAATAACGTTTACCTGACTTTGTTCAAGCCCGTCTTCAATGGAGAAATTGCGGAAATTGTATTGCTGCGCAATACCGGCAAAACCCAGAAGATTAAAAAAAAGAATGAGAAAATATCTCATTGGAGTATAGGTAGAATTTCGCGAGGTTTAAAAGAAAGTGAAATCTTTACGTAACTTTATGTATTAAGTTTCCCGTTTAAACGACACATTTTTGTGATTCGTAATTACTTTTTCACAAAAAAAACTACATTTACCAACGTTTTAACGAAAAACATCCCTGCTATGTCAAAGATTAATATTCTTGTTGTTGAAGATGAAAGCATTGTTGCAAAAGACATTCAAAACAGTTTGCGCAAGCTTGGCTATAATGTTCCTGCTATAATTTCTACAGGCGAAGAAGCAATAGTTGCAGCTGAAGAACACAAGCCTGACTTGATAATGATGGACATTATGCTGAAAGGTGAATTGAGCGGTATTGAGGCTGCGGACCAAATTCGAAAAAAATTCAACGTTCCTGTAATATATCTGACTGCATATGCTGACGAAAGTACGCTCGCAAAAGCAAAAGTAACTGAACCATACGGCTACATAATCAAGCCATTTAAGGAAATTGATTTGCATACTACCATTGAAATGGCACTTTACAAACACGGAAAAGAAAGTGAAGTGCGTAAAGAGCGTGATTTATATTCTTCAATAGTGCTGGATAAAAACGCTACTGATTGCATTTTTGTGAAATCAAATTCACGCTTAGTGAAATTGAAAACTGCTGACATTATGTATGTTGAGGCCCTGAAAGATTATGTTATTATTCATGCAGTAGGCGCAAAATATACCGTTCACTCCACCATGAAAGATATGCAGACAAGCCTTATGGATAAAGAATTTATTCGTGTTCACCGTTCTTATATTGTGAGGATTGACAAAATTTCTGCAATTGATTACCCCAATTTAATTATGGAAGACGATAAAAAAGTTATTCCTATTGGCGGTTCCTACAAAGATGATTTGAACAGCAGATTGAAGTTTGTTTAGCATATCCGGGCTTTATACATTTAGCCTGTGAAAATCCTAATTATTCGTTTCAGTTCCATCGGTGATATTGTGCTCACATCACCCGTTGTGCGTTGCCTGAAACAACAGTTGAATAATTCTGAAATTCATTTTCTCACCAAAAAACCGTTCGCTTCCATTGTTGAAAATAATCCCAATGTTGACAAGGTTTATACGATTGAAAAAAATCCTCACGAAGTTCTGCCTGAACTGAAAAAAGAAAATTACGATTGGGTTATTGACTTACATCACAATCTGCGCTCAGCGCGGGTGAAACGCGCATTGGAAAAACCTAACAAATCATTTAATAAGTTGAACATTGAAAAATGGCTGCTGGTAAATTTCAAAATCAATCTCCTTCCAAAAAAACATATTGTTGACCGCTACTTTGAAACCGTTGCTCATCTTGGTGTAAAGAATGATTTAAAGGGAATGGAATTTTTTATTGATAAAAAAGATTTAGTCAACATTTCAACTTTACCGGAAGAATTTCAGAACGGTTATATTGCATTTGTAATTGGGGCAAAACACAACACAAAAAAACTGCCAACAGAAAAAATAATCTCCATCTGCAAAAAACTTAACAGACCAATAATTTTAATTGGAGGAAAAGAAGATTTTGAAGAAGGGAA
>CAMDBK010000307.1 GCA_945889235.1 Chitinophaga pinensis | reverse complement strand
TCTGTGAATTGGTTTATTATATCTGTGAGAGCGGTAATTGATTTCTGTTAGAGCGGTAAATGATTTCAGTGAGGACGGTAGATTATTTCTGTGCGGGTGGTAGGTTTTGGGGGTGACAGCGGTTGTAGTTTTCGTGAGGGCGGTTGGTGGCGGGAGGCGGGGCGGTAACTCGTGGGGGTGACAGCGGTAACGGTTTGGGTGAGGGCGGTAATGGTTTTGTTGAAGGGGGAAATTGGTTTTTGTTGAGATTTCAGGGTTTGTTGTATTAATAACCACAGAGGGGTTAAATGTTTGTAGCCCCGTGATTTATCACGGGGATAATAATATCCCCCATCCTCACCAACCTCGTAGGGGTTGAACAGTAATGACAAAATATTTGATGCTCTAATGTTAGCCTCATTTGTAACTTTTTTTTATAAAAAAAGTCACCAAAAAAATCGTTTCTGCGAATGGCTCCGCCCGCAGAAACAGGCACGCGCTCAACTCACCCCTATCCCCTCTCTTGAATACAATAGAGGGGAATAGTCGCGCGGGTTTTTTGTCTGCTTGGAAATGCCTCGTTATATAATTATGGGACTATAGGGTTTTTGTTGGTGAATTCTTTTTTAGTGTTACAGTAGTGAGAAGATTTTGTTCTTCTGTTTTTTGTAAGGGGCACACAACGAAGGGTGTTTGAGAATATTTTGTTTGGTGGTGGATTTATGTGAAAATAAATTTTCAGGATTTTATAATAATTGTTTTTGTGATGGTGTTATACAGTTATAAAATTTTTAAATCATGAAAACAAAATTTGATTGCGGTTTCGATGAACTTTATCTTGCTGCTATTCTTGGCTGGAATTCTTGTCTTGCTGAGATAATAAAGTTCAAAGCTCACAAGGGCTTTTATCTCACCACCTATATTGACGACATGCTTGCTAAAATACAAGCGGCGGATGATATGCCTGATGACCAGGTGCGAAATGCTGTTTACCAATTGCTGGGTTCGCAGTTGAAAACACAAACTGAACTTGGCCTTAATAAGTGGCAGGGTTTGAAGAGCCATATTCTTACGGCTTACCCGACTGACCCTGACCAACAAACCATGCTGGATGCAGCTGGTGCAAAAATTTACAGCGCTGCTGCAAAATTTAACTGGGAGAAAGTGAAGAAGCTGATGAATAATGGTAGTGATTTTATTGTTGATCATTCTGTTGAATTGCTTGCAGGGGATAATATGCCTGTTGGTTTTGAAGCAGAATATAATTTACTAAAGGATGGTATAGTTGCGAAGATTCCTGTGTTTTTAAATGCTCGGCAAAATTCGAAGCAGGGAACACAGGATAAAATAATTGCCAGCAATATTGTGTATGATGATTTACTGAAAATGTTTGCTGATGGTGTTTACATTTTTAAAGCTGATGAAGCAAAGCATGATTTGTTTGTGTTTGAAAAAGTGCTTGCTATAGTTACACCTCCGGGACAAAGCGGAACAAGATTAAAGTTTATAAAGCTGGGAGATAATACTCCGATTGAAGGAGTTGAAATTATGTTGCAGAAAGCAGGAGGCATACCTGTGAACATTGCAACAGATGCAACCGGAAGAGTGCAACAAGACCTTGAAGCGGGTACTTATAAAATGATTGCGAAGAAAACAGGCTTTGATGATGTGAATGAAATTGTGATTGTAGAAACAGGTGTGATTGGAAATAAAGTTTTTGTGATGCAGCCGGTTTGATTAGTAAGTACAAGTACTTGGTAAATACAAGATGAAAGCCCTGAAGATTTTTCTTCGGGGCTTTTTGTTTTTGGTTATTTTGTGAGCGGATTAAAACGCAGGGTCTCCGACTTGAGGTCCGGAGTGTTCCATCTGATTAAAGTAACCCTGCTTAGTCAAAGAAAAGTAAATTACATTAGTGTTTTGAAAAATAGGTAGTAGTGAGTCAAACAACAAATGTGTAAATGACACAAGAAAATATTAATCTTATAATACTCCTTGTTCCTGTTTTAATAGGTGGAATTATCGCCATCATAAATGCCGAGGCAATTAATAGCATAACTGAAAAAGCTGAGAGTTGGATTAGAAAACAACAAGGGATTACTTTAAAAAGCGACAACTTTTTTTCAAAGTATATCTTTTATCCTATCCTATTATTAATAGTAATGTTTTGCAACTGGACAGATGGCTTTAAACATCGGGGTTTTAAAAACGGGGCAAGAGTTGCAGCAACACTTTATCTGGTGGCTACCTGGTGTTTCTTACTTTATTATGTAGTTATGATTGTAGTAATTCTTGTTATTACAGCAGTAGTACTGTATATCATTTTCATGGTGTTGTTTAATTCAAGAACAGAGAAGAAAGAAGAAATTGAAAGACCAAGCAGAAAGTATGGTAAAAAAGAAAAGGAATATCACCTTTTCAGTAAAGATGAAACTGTAGTAAATTATTATGATGAAAAAGAAAAAGATAAGAAAACCGGATATAGTAAGGCGGGAACAGAATTTCATTTGTTAAGTCCTAACGAAAGAATAATTGAACATTTTAATAATAATGATGAAAGAACCGACTATGATAAAGCCGGTAAAGAGACTCATCTTTTTAGCCCTGATGAAAATATAACTGAACATTTTACTGATAAGGATGAAAGAACCGGATATAGTAAGGATGGAAAAGAAACTCACCTGTTTAGCCCCGATGAAGATATAACTGAACATTTTGATGATGATAGTAATAGAAAGAGTTATTCAAAAAAAATTATTGAGCGCGGTTTGTTCGTAGATAAAAAATTTATAGTTGAATATGATAATAACGATAATGAAATTGGAAGAATAGAAATAACGGAATAATTAAAAATGAAATAAAAAGAATAAAAAATAATTCCTTAACTCAAATCATAAACATCATGAAAAAAATATTTTCAATTTCACTTGCACTCATTATTTATTTTTCATTTCCATGTTATAGCCAAGTTCAAGCACCCGCAATTCAATGGCAAAATACTATTGGATTGGAAAAATTCAGTTTATGTAAGGATGAAATAAAATCGACAAAATTTTATACTCGATATAAAAAACAGATTGATGCATTAAGAATAAAGTTTTTAAAACAAGAATATATTGAGCAGTTAAACGAAGTAAAAAAGAATAAAGGATGGTTTTGGATTTCAATATTTTTAATGATACTCCCCTTAGAACCTACTCCTTTTGTGTCAATATTTTTCAGCTTTTATCCGATTTATAAAATAGTAAAATTCATAAGTATAATTCTAAAAAGAGATTCTGAAATTGCTGAAATAAATGGAATCACTTTATTTAAAAGCTATAGAAATAAATTATGACATCAATAAAATTCATAACCAATTTACCAGTCAATCAAAATAATCAAACTTCATGGCAATTTAATGAAACCGATTTTTTAAATATTCCAACTACACCTGGAGTTTATATTATCGGGGTTAAAATTCCAGTACAAGAACAAGGCGAAAAATTTTGTCCTTTAATAGTTGGAGAATCGTTAAATCTTAAAAAAAGAATAACTGGTCATTG
>CAMDBK010000306.1 GCA_945889235.1 Chitinophaga pinensis | reverse complement strand
GCTACTGAAGGCGGAGAAATTTTTAATGATGTGTATGCTTATCCAAATCCTGTTAAACATGATTATGAGGGACCAATCGCTATAAAAGGTCTGGTAAAAGATGCCGATGTAAAAATCACCGACATCAGCGGAAAGCTCATGTATGCAACCAAAGCGCAGGGCGGTCAAGCCGTATGGAACGGAAAAAGTTTTGCCGGTGAAAAAGCTGCAACAGGTGTTTATCTGGTTTTTGCTTCCAACGAAGATGGTTCGCAAACACACGTAACCAAAATCCTCATCATCAACTGATGCTGCACACAACACGGGGCATCGTGTTACGCACTATCCGCTACAACGACAAAGCGGTAATTGCCACTATTTATACTGAACTGTTTGGCCTGCAGGGCTATCTTATCCACACCGGAAAAAATAAAAAGTCTGCATTGCTTCAACCGCTAACCTGTTTGGAAATAACGGTTGAAAACAAAGCAAGTAAAAGTTTGCAGCGCATAAAAGAAGCTACTTGCTCTCCCCAGTTTGCTGATATTCCTTACAACACATCAAAAAGCTCGCTCGCTATTTTTATTGCTGAAGTTATTTACCGCTCGGTAAAAGAAGAAGAAAGTAATTTGCCTTTGTTTGAATTTCTTCATTCAGCCATTTTATTGCTGGACGAAGAAAAAAATAATTGCTCCAATTTTCATCTTGCTTTTCTGGTACAGCTGTCAAGGTTTCTTGGCTTTTTTCCGGGAAACAACTATTCAGAAAACGAAACCATATTTGACCTAGAAGAAGGAATTTTTTTCAGTGGAAAACCCGTTCATGCTAATTTTATTGCAGGAGAATCAGCGCGCTGTTTATCGCTGTTTATGAATAATGAAATACATGAACACGCAATTATTAATATCAACAAAACACAGCGCAAAGAATTGCTTTCTTCTTTAATGAACTATTTCCGGCTGCACCTGCAAGGCATGAGCGAGGTGCGCTCGCACAAAGTACTGGAAGAGGTAATGGGTTGAACAATCTCATAATTTGCTATTTTTGCTGTCCTTTTGAAAAAAAATGATGGAACAACTGATAGCAAATTTTCCTAAACAAATTGAAGAAGCCATTGAAATTGGCAGAACAACCAAACTAAATTTCAACGGAAAAATTTTCAGCAATGTTGTTGTTTCGGGTTTGGGTGGCTCGGGAATTGGCGGCTCTATTGTTGCTGAAATTGTGAGCGGTGAAGCAAGCGCACCAATCAGTGTAAATAAAGATTATTTTCTTCCTGCGTTTGTAAATGAAAACTCATTGGTAATTATTTCTTCTTATTCCGGAAATACAGAAGAAACGGTGAATGCCATGCAGCAGGCGATTGAAAAAAAAGCAACTGTTGTGAGTATCACATCAGGAGGAAAAGTTGTAGAGTTTTCACAAAAAAACAATCTTCCTTACATATTAATTCCGGGTGGTATGCCACCACGCTCATGTCTTGGCTACTCGCTTACACAACTATTTTTTGTTTTAAATGCTGCCGGAATTATCTCCAACCGCTTTGAAAAAGAATTGGAAAAATCTGTTGTGCTTCTGAATAAAGAACAAACGAGAATTCAAAAACTTGCGCTCAGAGTTGCTAAAAAACTTTACAAAAAAATTCCGGTGATTTATAGTGCAACAGGTTTTGAAGGCGTTACCATCCGCTTCCGCCAGCAGATAAATGAAAATGCAAAAATGCTTTGCTGGCATAATGTAATACCCGAAATGAATCACAATGAACTGGTTGGCTGGGTTGACAAAAACAAAAAGTTAGGTGTGGTTATTTTTCGCAACAGCACTGATTATTCACGCACACAAAACCGCATTGAAAACAACAAAGAAGTAATTGCTGGTTGCACTTCAACAATCATTGAACTCTTTTCAAAGGGCAAATCAAAATTGGAGAATTCTATTTACCTCATTCATCTTGGTGACTGGATTTCTCTTTACATGGCACAATTACGCAATGTAGATGCAACCGAGGTAAATGTGATTGACCGCCTGAAAGGAGCGCTGGCTAAGCTTTAATTTTCTTAGTGCATCTTAGTGCCCTTAGTGGTAAAATAAACCATGCAAAACAAAAAAGTTTTCTTCCACGACCTTGGCTTGATTGATTACCAGGAGTGCTGGGATATTCAGAAACTTATTTTTAATAATACCATTGAACGCAAGCTAAAGAACCGTGATTTACCTGAAGCGGAACAACTACCTACCAATAATAATTTAATCTTCTGTGAGCATCCTCACGTTTATACACTCGGCAAAAGCGGTGACGAAACCAACCTGCTTTTAAACGATGAGGAACTGGAAGAAAAACACGCGGAGTTTTATCATGTAAACCGCGGTGGTGATATTACTTACCACGGACCGGGACAATTAGTAGGTTACCCTATTTTTGACTTAGACAACTTTACTTCTGACATTCATCTTTTTCTGCGACTGATTGAAAAAGCTGCTATAAAAACTTTACATGAATACGGAATTGACAATGCCGCTCCCGGTGATGAGGGACAAACCGGTGTATGGCTTGATTATTACAAAAAGGGCAAAGCCCGGAAAATTCTTGCTATTGGTGTGCACACAAGTCGCTGGGTTACCATGCACGGTTTTGCACTGAATGTAAATACTGATTTAAGTTATTTCAGCAATATTGTTCCCTGCGCAATACCCGATAAAAGCGTTACTTCTTTACAAAAAGAACTGGGAAGAAAACTAGATATGGAAGAAGCGAAAGAACGAATGAAGAAAAACCTGGCGGAGTTTTTTTCTTTTGAGTTTATTGAAAAAATAAAAACTTAGATTTTCTCCACTCTCTTCTGATGTCTTCCACCTTCAAAAGCAGTTTCTAAAAAGACATCTACTGCTTTCAAGGCTTCTGCTTCTTCAATAAATCTTCCGGGTAAGGTAAGTATATTGGCATCATTATGTTGGCGGGCAAGTTTGGCTATCTCGGAATTCCAGCTTAAAGCAGCTCTAATGCCTTTGTGTTTATTGGCAGCCATATTTATCCCATTGCCGCTGCCACACATAATAATTCCAAAATCAACTTCTTTATTTTCAACTGCATTGGCTACTGGGTGCGCAAAATCAGGGTAATCCACACTGTCTTCGGTATAAGTTCCAAAGTCTTTCACTTCAATACCTTTTTCCAAAAGATGTTTTCTAACTACTTCTTTCAGTTTAAATCCTGCGTGGTCGCTTCCTGTTGCTATTTTCATATTTTTTTTTTTTGCCACTAATTTACACCAATTACCACTAACTATTATTCGTGTAAATTAGTATAATTAGTGGCTATTATTATTATAAATCAGTGAGTTAAATTTTATTCACAAGTTAGTGGTTAATATCCTTTTTTTCTGTTGAAAACTTCATGCTAAGTTTTTAGTCTTTTCAATTTTAAAAAATTCCTTAAAATTTCTTCTCAACTTTCAATTAATTATTTTTCAAAATAACTCAAATTATTTACACGGAGTAATCAACAGTTAAAACTATTTTTTGGTGAACTATTTATCAATACCTATCTTTA
>CAMDBK010000305.1 GCA_945889235.1 Chitinophaga pinensis | reverse complement strand
CTGAAAAGTATCCAAACTGTTGTGATTGTGAATTTTGTTTTTTTAGTCATTGTTTGTCCTTTTTATGGTTTAAATATCTAATTTATTTTCGTCTCGGTTGGTCTGTCGTAAAATGACCGCTAACGGTTTGCGAGTAAGCGATGTTGCCTTGTGTTACGCCTGCGGTAAGGCAATATTGCTTACACGCTGTTATGGGCTGATTATTTTATCCAAATACTCCAAGTAAGGCATTACATTTCTCACTGATGTATTTGTGATAGATTTATATCTTGAAATATCAATTCCAACTTTCTCGAAAAAAGTTTTTCTTCCTTCTCCTTGTGTTCTTTGTGATGGATGAATTAAATAATGGACTTTTATATTTAAGTTGTTCGTTTTTATTATCAATGAAAGTGCGTCAAAAACATTTTTCCCGAAGGTGATAATATATTCAGGGTTAACATAATTAATTTCATCAAGAACGAAGTCGTTATGAAATTTTGCCTCTAAAAATGTTTTATGTCTTTCAAAACCAGCAAACCATATTTTTCTTAAATCGGTAAGATATACCTGATGGGTTTTAGTAAGATGTTCAACTATTTTATAATAAAGAGTTTCTTTTGCATCTAATTGATGTAATGAGTAAGGAGTGCTAATAACTATATGATTATAAATAGAGAGTTGATGTTCGGTAAAATAATTCCAGTTCCTAAGAGGTTCTGAACCTATTACCATTAATTTTCTATTGTTTACCGTGTTAGAAGAAGCTATTATCGGCAAATCAATGCCGGTTAATAAATAATGTTCTATGTCAGATAACTCAGGGACTGAAATATCAGTTTTGTTAATACACGATGCCTTGTGTTGTAATCTTTTTGTTTCTTCTTTAATTTCATTGTACATTAAATAAACCTTATCATCATTTATGGCAAGATGTTTTGAAACAAGTTTTAACATGTTTTCTGTTGTAGTTAACTCCATTTTTACATCAGTTTTTTCATTTTAATATCAACCATCATCTGGTTTCCTTTTTCGGTTAATTTCCAGTAGGTTTCTTTATCATGTACACTTCTTTTCTTAATACTTTGTTCAATAAGCCCTAATCCCATAAAAAGCACCCTTGTATCTTCTCTACATTCGTCAATATTTTCGAAAAATATTGAACCAACAACAATAGGATGATATCCATCAGTATTTGTAACTTCATTCAGCATTGATTTCTCGCGAATTATTTCAATATGAGGTAAATCAGTTTTAATATCTATATTTTCTTGTAATGAATCGATAATAAATTGTTTGCTTGTTATTACTTGAGAATTAACATTTTCTTGTATAAAATTATTAAGTTCCGATTGTGAAATTTCATTAATCATTTTCGGAGAGATATCTGAGAAAATTGATTCCAAATTGATTTGCACACTTGGTTTTATTAGTTTTATTACATCAAAAGTCGATGTAAAAGATTTGCTTTTTTTAGAATGAACAAAAACGGAGCATTGGAAATCTACCGAAATATTCCTAAGTAACGGATTTGAATTTTCGCAATTAATTTTCGGCATTTCTTCCAATATTTGTGAAGTAATTTTTTTTAAAAAATCTAAACCCCTTGACTGGGTTTTGAAAAATACTAATAAATCACTTTCATTTTTTTCACTATAACCATAATGTTTTATATAAGGTTTTTCTGGTATATTATCAACAAACTTCCCTGTCGCATATCTATTCCCCTTGCTATCCCATTCTTTGCCAACCCCATTTTTCTGTCCATCAATAAAATCCCCTACATAGTAACTGCCGCTTTTCAAAATAAGTATTCCCTTGCCTGTTCTTTTGCTATCTACAAAATCACCTTCGAAGTAACTCCCGCCATTCCAAATATATGCACCATAACCGTAACGTTTTCTGGTTACTGGATCAATTGAACCGATATAAAAATCACCATTATCAAATTTGATTTTTGCTAAAAGATCAGGAGAAATTATTTCTATAGGCTTACCTTTGATCCATTTTTCTTCATAATATAGATCATCTTCATTTAACTTTTTACAAGTGCCTTCAATAAAATTACCATCCTTAAAAGTTCCTTTTTCAAAACATCCATCTTTATATAACCTTATGCCTACTCCATTTAATCCTTCTTCATTAAATTCACCTTCTTCTTTTCTTCCACTCTCTAAAGTAATCATTCCCTTTATTAAAATTCCATCTTTAAACACTCCTTCTTCCACAACCAATTCGTCATCATCATCCTTGTATGAACATTTCCCTTTTCCATTAAGACCTTCTTCATTAAATTCGCCTTCTTCCAGACTTCCGTCATGGTAGGTAATAATTCCTCTAATTAAAATATCGTTTTCCCAAGTGCCATCAAAAATATTTCCTTCTTCATCTACCCATTTTGCTATTCCGTTCTTTTTTTCAGAAACAGTTTTAGGCTCATTTTTTTCTTCAGTAGTTTTATCCTTACTTACTTCGGTATTATTCAAGTTTGTTATTTGACCATCCCATTTACTTCGCATTGTGCCTTGCTCAGTGCCAATCTTATATTTTCCTTTGAATGACAAGCCATCTGAAAAAACAAATTCAAATAATCCTTCTTTGCCCGAATTCTTCCAAATACCGGTAATAATATTTCCGGAAATGCTTCCTTCAAGTACTCCTGTTTTAGAATATTTACCATTCACATTTTCACCTGTCTGGTCTATGGTTAAATCACCTTGATTTGTAGTATAATTTCCTGTTGTATTCATAGTATGTTAATTTTAATTTGCCCATAACGTTTTCGGGCTTGGCGAAGGTGGCAAATACTACCACAAAAGCTTATTTATATTACCCAATGATTAAATGTACTACAAATCTTTATTATAGCAACTATGCTTTGCCACTTTTGTCCAAGCCCGTGTTATGTGCTTGGTTAAAAAATGTTTTTCAGTCAGTCAAACTATCTACGGCAAATCAGCACGTAAAAGTCTTTTATTTTTTCTCGCGTGTTTTTTTTCTCGCTATTTATTTTTTAGTCCAGTGTTTTTGAAAATAAGTTTTGCCTCGCAAAATATTATTTCAATGTTTTTTTTTTCACGTTTTAAAAAATAAAAAAAATAGTCATTCGGTATTTTCTCTTTGTTCAGCGTTGGCTTTACTCCTGCCCTTTTATTTCTGCGTTTATTTTTTCAGCATTGGCACGCACCAGACTTGCACATAACGTTTCGGGGGTTTGCGATGGCGGGGTGTTTTAGCACTAAACTTCATTCGGGAACTGCACTTTCTTTAACCACATAACTGTCTGCGGAGAACAAAACCCCGGCTGGCCGTTCTGCTGCTTAAAAACTACAGAAAAATTCATGACTATATAGGCAAGGCTCGCCTGATAGTGCTAAACATTGGCAATGCTTCGAGCATATTTACCACGCCCAGCCCAACGCTGGCATCGGTAACGGGGCATATTGATACGCTGGACAATAAGCAGGCAGAGGCCGAAACAAGGGTAACCGGTGCAGCTGCTCAGCGCGATATTGCTTACGAGGCAGTAGTTGATGATATAAACGGCTTGCTGG
>CAMDBK010000304.1 GCA_945889235.1 Chitinophaga pinensis | reverse complement strand
TATTGCGATGCAGGCGGAATAAAAGGAATGGGCAATACAAAGGGCACGTGTCCCGCACCAATAAAGGGTTGCAGAAAATTAGGAAGCCCTACATTATTGGCGCGGATATGAATTAGTCCGCTGCCCAGCAATAAACTTTCAACAGAATTAGTGTCCTGCGTAAACGAAACAAGGTCATCAGCCGTACCGTGTACACTCACCAGAATGGGGTCGGTTGGTTGTATCCATAAGGTATCAGCCAATGCACCGCATAGATTTATAACACCTTTCACTTTCGTGCTGTAGCCGGGATTTCCGCTGTTACCTTCCACTCCGCCTACTTCATCGTATGCGCCTTGTACCCAGTCGGGTGGGGGAGTAGTGAAAATGGTATCTTTAAAATAACCATGATTTAAAGCAATAAACGCCCCTGCCGAAACACCCCCGCAAAAAATCTGTGTGGTATCAATGCGCCACTCGTTATCGGTTACAGCATCTTTATAAAAAAAGCGGATAGCAGCGCGCATATCCTGTATGCCGCGCATCAGGGCTTTAAACTGATTGGTGTCGCTGTCGCTGCCGTTTTCAAAACCAAGGCGGTAATCAATGGTGGCGGTAACATACCCGCGTTTTGCAAAGCGGTCGCACAGGGTAAGTATATCGGGACTAAAGCGTGTACCCGCAGTAAAGCTTCCTCCAAAAGCAAAAATCATTAACGGACGGTGCGCAAAATTATCGCCATCGGGTTCGTAAATATTCATCAGCAGGTTAACGCTGTCACCATTGTACTGTACGTTTGCCCCAAACTGAATGTTGGAAGTGCTTTTTACTGAAAAGATTTCATCGTAGTAACGGCCATCGCACTGTGCGCTGGCTGTAACTGAAATAAGGAGAAGAAAAACAGGAAGGAGTAGAATTTTTTTCATGAGAATATGTTTAGATGGCGAAAGGTAAAAAATAAAACAGTAACTATGTCACTTCGAGCGTAGTCGAGAAGAAATAGTGCTGCAAACTGTGCATCAGTTGCCCCGCCCTTTAGGGCGGGGATTCAGAATTTAGAAAGAAATCAGGGGCTTTAGCCCCATCGCTCGAAGTGACAATATGTATTTCTATTTAAAAACTTTTCATCTGCTTAATAACTCCGAAGTAAATTTACATTTGCCAATTATTGAGTATCAATAATCAATGTTGAAACATGAAATTAGATTATCTCCCTCCTTGGGAATATGTATTATTAATAAGTGGTTTACTGTTTATTTTTACAGCAATAGTCTATCATGAGTACACGAAAAAAATAAATACCGCCTTGTTTCTGCTGCTGCTGGGCGTGTTTCTGCTCAGGTTGTTTGCTGCGCTTCTTGATCCGTTTTTAAATCTGTGGGATGAGCAATACCATGCACTGGTTGCGAAAAACATGATGGTGCATCCCTTTCAGCCAATGCTCTTCAGCAAGCCCTGGCTTGATTATCAGTATTCAAACTGGACATACAATCATATCTGGCTTCACAAGCAACCGCTTTTTCTGTGGCAGATGGCGCTGAGCATGAAAGTTTTTGGTGTCAATGAAGTTGCGCTCCGGATTCCCAGCATGCTCATGATGACTATTGCAGCGTTCTTCACCTTCCGCATAGGAAAGCTGATGATGGGCAACCGAGAAGGACTTTTTGGGGCTGCTTTATTTTCTACCATTTATTACAGCTACCGTCTTTCAAGCGGGCTGGAACATACCGACCATAACGATGTTGCTTTTCTGTTTTATGTAACCGCAAGTATATGGGCATGGATTGAATATGTTTATTGCAGCGATAAAACTAAACTGCTCCGCTGGGCATTGTTAACAGGGCTTTTCGCGGGAATGGCGGTGTTGAACAAATGGCTTACAGGCCTGCTCGTTTTCAGCGGATGGTTCTTTTACCTTGTTATAAATAAAGACTACCGCCTTAACCCTGAAAAGCTCAAACATTTTTTTCTCGCTATTCTTGTTTCTGTTATTGTTTTTCTGCCCTGGCAAATTTATATAGGCATTGCTTTTCCACTCGAAAGTGCTTATGAACGCGACTACAGTACACGCCATTTTTTTGAAGTACTGGAAGGCCATGGTGGCGGCAACTGGTATCATGTTGAAATTCTTGAAACTCTTTACGGATATATTATTCCCTATATTTTTATTCCTGCTCTTATATTCTTCTACACAAGAAGCAATGAGAAAAAAATTGCCGGTGCAGTTTTGATAAATATTATTCTGCTCTACATCTTCTTTTCAATTGCAGCTACAAAAATGCCGGCTTTCACATTTCCGCTGGCAGCACTGTTTTCCCTTGCGTTTTCATCGCTGGCCTTCCAGACATTTGATTTTGTTTACACCGGTACAGGCAAATCATCAGTAGTAAGATTTATACTTATTCTCATTCTGCCTGTACTTTGTTATTTAAACATGAATACAAAAAATATTGAAGGCGACCATTGCATCAATCCCGCAAATAGTAAGGTGAATAATTATTTCAGTATTCACCGCGCACGGGGAAAAGAAATTTATGTTTCGTTTTGCGAACAACTCAGGGAAAAAGAATGTGTGATTTTTAATTTTCCGCAATTTGATAATATTCAGGCAATGTTTTACATGCCTTATACCTGTTATGATTTTTTACCCGATGAAAAAACGGTGAATACGTTGAAGAAAAAAGGAGTAACTATTGCCGTTTATAAAACAGAAACATTACCGGCATACCTTGAAAATAATCCGGAGATTATTAAACTTATCCCTGCTGAATATGATGTTGTAAAACAGCAAAAAATTTATCTTAAAGCTGCCAATAATAAATACATGTGCGAAGACCAGAAAGCAGGAAAATTAGTGGTAGACCGTGATGCGCCCGGTGATTGGGAAACCTTTAATCTTATACAGTTCCGCGACAGCAGTTATTGTATTCAAACCTTTACAGGTGCTTATTTATCAGCCCGTATGAATGACGGAAATAAAGTTAATTCACAAAGCCAAAAAGTAGCGGAATGGGAGCACTTTGTTATTCAGCGCCTGCAAAAAAATGAAGCAGGAATAGTTGCATGCAACAAACGGTTTTTAAGAGTTCAGCCCGATGGAAGTATTATAGCAGATAAAGACTCACCTACAACTAAATGCAGGTTTACCATAGAGTTTACAGGCAGGTAATATTTAACCCGAAAATTTCTTTTCTTTGTGTAAAATAATAACAATGAACTATTCTCACGAATACCTTTAAAAATAAACTCTCATGAGTAACAAAATAATATTCTTACTTATTGCACTCGCTTCAGTTTTAGCCGCCTGTGATTCATTTAAGTCCGGCAGCGGCAAAATCTCTGAAGGAAAAATTTCTTATAAAATAGATTTGTCGCAGACCGAGATGGGGATGCTGCAAAAACAATTATTTGAAATGGCATCGCTTACCATCGGTTTTAAAGATGCTTTTGTAAAAACAGAATTTGACATGGGTATGGTTGCAACATCAGTCATTGCTGACGGAAACACCAAAACCGGCTTGATGCTTTTCAGTATGATGGGCAACAAAACAGCAGCAAAAATGAG
>CAMDBK010000303.1 GCA_945889235.1 Chitinophaga pinensis | reverse complement strand
ATCATTCCGTTCAAAGCCTTTTCTCTGAAAGTATTACGAGAAATACCATACTCACGAACATATCCTCTTGGGCGACCTGTAAGTTTGCAACGGTTACGCAGTCTTACTTTTGAAGAGTTACGCGGAAGCTTGCTCAGCCCGATGAAATCACCTGCTGCTTTCAAAGCTGCTCTTCTGTCTGCATATTTATCTACAAGTTTCTGTCTTTTGACTTCTCTTGCTTTCATTGATTCTTTTGCCATTCCGAAATTGTATGTTTAATATTTGATGTTTAAATGTTTAATGTTTCCGCAATTAGTTTTTGAAAGGGAAACCGAATTCTTTCAGCAGCGCTTTTGCTTCTTCGTCTGTTGGCGCTGTTGTTACAAAGGTGATATCCATTCCCATGATTTTGCTTACTTTATCAATATCAATTTCAGGGAAAATGATTTGCTCAGTAACGCCCATCGTGAAGTTTCCTTTTCCGTCAAACCCTTTTGAAGGAATACCACGGAAGTCACGGATACGTGGGATAGCCACTGAAATCAATCTGTCAAGAAATTCATACATGTTATCGCCACGCAGTGTAACGCGAACTCCCAAAGCCATTCCTTTTCTCACTTTAAAGTTCGAAATATCTTTTTTGGATTTGGTTGCAACGGCTTTCTGACCGGTGATAGTTGTCATTTCGTTGATAGCAGTATCAATGATCTTTTTATCCGATACAGCATCTCCAACTCCCTGGTTGATGCAAATCTTCTCAAGTCTTGGCACCTGCATGGCGCTTTTATACTTGAATGTTTCTTTAAGAGCAGGAACTACCTTCTCTTTATACCTGTTTTTAAGTCTTGGTGTATACATTATTTTATAACCTCCCCTGATTTTTTAGAAAACCTTACAATTTTACCGTTCTCAACTCTGCGTCCGATGCGGGTAGGGTTACCTTTACCGTCAATTACCAGCAGGTTTGAAATATGGATAGGCGCTTCTTTTTTAATAATCCCGCCCTGTGGATTTTTAGTATTGGGTTTTGTGTGGCGCGAAACCATGTTCTGACCTTCTACCAATGCTTTTTCAGCATCAATTAGAATTTCAAGAACTTTCCCTTCTTTACCGCGACTGGCTCCGGAAATAATCCTTACCACATCACCTTTTTTAATTTTTATTTTCGACATTTTTATTATTCTTTAAACTTTCTTAACCTTCTAAACTTTTACACTTTATAAACTATAAAACTTCTGGCGCGAGTGATACAATTTTCATGAATTGTTTTTCTCTCAGTTCTCTCGCAACAGGTCCGAAGATACGTGTGCCTCTCAACTCATCTGTTGCAGACAAAAGAACCACTGCGTTGTCGTCAAAACGGATGTAAGATCCATCAGGACGTCTAACTTCTTTTTTGGTTCTAACGATCACTGCTTTAGAAACCGTTCCTTTTTTCACGTTCCCTGAAGGCAACGCGTGCTTTACAGTTACGATGATTTTATCGCCAATAGAAGCATATCTTCTTTTGGTTCCGCCTAACACACGGATGCAAAGAACTTCTTTTGCACCGCTGTTATCAGCTACTGTTAATCTTGATTCCTGTTGTATCATTTTATTTAGCTCTTTCTAAGATTTCTACTAATCTCCAGTTTTTGGTTTTGCTCAGTGGGCGTGTTTCTTCAATTTTCACGGTATCACCAATTTTACATTCGTTCTTCTCATCGTGCGCAACGAATTTGCTGGTTTTTTTCACGAACTTACCATACATCGGGTGTTTCACTTTACGCTCTACAGCCACAATAATTGATTTATTCATCTTATCGCTTACGATAACACCAACCCTCTCTTTTCTGAGGTTTCTTTTTACTGCTGTTTCTGTTGTTTCCATTTTCTTAATTATTATTTGCCTTGCAATTCTCTTTTGCGCAATTCGGTGTTAAGGCGTGCAACATTTTTTCTTGTAACTTTTATTTTCAACGGGTTCTCAATCGGAGAAACCGCATGATTCAATTTCAATTTTGCAAGCAGTGCTTTTTCTTCCGACAATTTATCGCGAAGGTCCTGAACTGTTGTTTCTTTTATTACTGACTGTTTCATTTTTTCTTTAAGCTATATTTTATTTTACTGCTTTTTCTTCTTGGTAATCCCTTCTTACAATAAAGCGTGTTGTAACAGGAAGCTTTTGTGCTGCAAGTCTCAACGCTTCTTTTGCAACATCCATGGGAACTCCGTCTGCCTCAAAAATGATGCAGCCTGGTTTCACAACTGCTACCCAATATTCAGGAGCACCTTTACCTTTACCCATACGAACCTCTGCAGGTTTTTTGGTGATAGGCTTATCAGGGAAAATCTTGATCCAGATCTGACCTTCACGTTTCATAAAACGTGTAACGGCAACCCTCGCAGCTTCTAACTGGCGGGCAGTTACCCAAGCACCCTCAAGCGCTTTTATTCCGAAAGAGCCAAATGAAAGTTCAGCGCCACGCGTGGCATTGCCCTTCATTTTCATCTTATGCATTTTACGATACTTCGTTCTTTTTGGCTGTAACATAATCTATTTTTGATTTTTGATTTTTGATTTTTGATTGAACATTAAACATTTCAAATCAAACATCTAACATCATTATTATTTTCTCTCTTTTCTATCTCTGTTATCACCTCTTGGTTTTCTGTCGCCTCTATCTCCTCTGTCACCAAATTTATTTTGTGAACCTGATTCAGGTGCTCCACCGGTTTTCTGAGTTTTAGCCCCGATGTTTGGAGACAAATCTCTTTTTCCGTAAACCTCACCGTTGCAAATCCATACTTTTATTCCAATTCTTCCGTAGGTGGTGTGTGCTTCAGAGTGTGCATAGTCAATATCAGCGCGGAAAGTATGCAAAGGAGTTCTTCCTTCTTTATACTTCTCTGTGCGGGCAATCTCAGCTCCTCCGATACGTCCTGCAATTGCAACTTTAATACCTTCAGCTCCCATTCTCATGGTTGAAGCAATAGCCATTTTCACAGCTCTGCGGTAAGAGATACGTCCTTCAATCTGGCGTGCAATGCTGTCACCAACCAAACGCGCATCCAACTCAGGGCGTTTTATTTCAAAGATGTTGATCTGAACATCTTTTTTAGTGATGGTTTTCAATTCTTCTTTCAGCTTGTCAACTTCTTTACCACCTTTACCGATAATGATACCCGGACGGGCAGTGTTAACAGTAACAGTAATAAGTTTCACCGTGCGCTCAATAATGATTTTTGAAATACCGGCTTTTACAAGACGCGCTTTCAGATAATTTCTGATTTTATCGTCTTCCACAAGTTTCTCTGCAGCATTTTTTCCTCCATACCAGTTGGAATCCCAACCTCTGATGATGCCGAGTCTGTTACCTATCGGGTTTGCTTTTTGTCCCATTCTTATTATTGAGTTATTGTTTGTTTAGCTGTTTCTACTACTTCTTTTTTGCTGTCGAGAATTAAGGTAACGTGGTTTGAACGTTTACGAATTCTGTGCGCTCTTCCTTGCGGTGCAGGGCGGATACGTTTCATCTGACGACCGCTGTCAACAAAAATTTCTTTTACAAAAAGGTTGTTGTCTT
>CAMDBK010000302.1 GCA_945889235.1 Chitinophaga pinensis | reverse complement strand
TTCAGTAATTTAGCCTCACAACGGTTTTACAGAAGTGCTATTTTAAAAATTACCGTAACTTGCCTCTTCAAATCAATTACTTCAGATGAAAACAGTTCTACGCTTTATACTATCCTTATTTGTAATAACAAGTTGTTTTGCCCAAACCGAAGGCGATTATCTTTTCGCACCCGATTCAGTTCATACCATTCAAATCACCTTCACGCAGGGAAATTACTGGAGCCAGCTTACCGCAGGCAAAGCATATGACGATGCCAATGATACTTCAACCTATATTCCGGGTACGATAACAATAGATGGTACGTTGTTAGATTCAGTGGGCATACAGTTAAAAGGAAACTCATCGTACTTCAATTATCCGGGAAACAAAAAACCATTCACACTTTCGTTTGACGAATATATTGGCACCCAGCAATACGATGGTTTGAAAAACATTAACCTCAACAACGGCTATCAGGACCCAACCTTAATGCGCGAAAAATTATTCCTCAATTTCCTGAACCAACAGGGATTATATGCACCCCGCTCCAATTATGCCAAACTCTATATTAACGGAACATATTGGGGTTTATATTTAATGGTGGAGCGGGTTGATAAAAACTTTTGCAAGAACCGTGTAGGCAATAAACAAGGCAATCTTTTTAAAGGTGACAATGCAAGTTCAGCTTGCGCCACGCTGCAATATCACGGGGTAATGAGCGCGTATTATAATTGCTATACCCTTAAAACAAATACAACTGCAAATGACTGGACTGATCTGGTAAATCTTACCTATGAAATTTATGCAACGGATAATACCGAATTCAAAGATTCATTGGAAGCAATAATGAATACCCCTTCCTTTATTGGTGCATGGGCTGCTTTCAATCTTTTTGTGGAATTTGATTCATATCCCTACCGTTATCCGCACAACTATTACATTTATCACAATACCGCCACCACTAAATTTGACTGGATAACCTGGGATGCCAGCACTGCATTTGGTATTGATGTTCCGGGAACTGTTTCGCAGATTGAAAATACCAGCGTACTTTATACAACTCCGCCTAACACAAATCACCCGCTTATCACCCGCATGCTGGCCGACAGCTTTTATACCGCCACCTATTTAAACACGGTTTGCCGTTATGCCAATTATGATTTTCTTCCTTCGGTATTAAATCCAAAGATTGATGCACTGGCAACTATGATTCGTGCAGATTTTTATGCAGATACACAAAAACAATACAGTAATCAGAATTTTGAAGACAATATTATCAATGATATTATAGTGAATAATTATACTATCATCGGTTTAAAATCCTTTATCACTAACCGCAGCAGCAGTGTGCTCACCGAACTTAACGGCCTTGGCGTATCCTGTGATAACAGCATGGCGCCTCCGCTTAACTGCGATTCGTTTTGCGTGGTAAGCATTGCCTATGATACTGCCAATGACTACAATCTTTTTGTTACCATTCAAAACAATGACACCAACTTCATTAACTATCCTATTGTGCAATTAATCAATTCAAATGGCGATACAGTTGCCAATCAGCAAGGGGTGTTTGAGTTCTTTGGTCAGTTGCCAAACACCACACAGATTTATCACATTCCTACCTTGCTTGATTCCTTTCCGCAAGGCTGGAGCGGGCAGGTGCTACTGGAAGACGGATTGTATCATACCACCTGCATTATTGATTATCCCTGCGCTGTTATTCCTACTTCTATAACTGAATCAAAACCGCGGGATGATTTTAGTATTTATCCTAATCCTGCCGGAAGCAGCATTACTATAAAATCCATAAGCCCTGAACTGATTACAGCAGTAAACATTTACACCGTGACAGGGCAGCAGGTTTATTCACTGTCAACTGCTAAATTTGAAAATCTGCTGATTGATGTCAGTCACCTTAGTGCGGGAATCTACTACCTGTTACTACAAACAAAAGACGGGATGAGCACAAAGAAGTTTGAGGTACTCAGGTAAACAGCGTATCCGTTTTACTCAGTAAATCTCACGCGGTGGTTATACTTGTAAATAATCCCGTTGAATAAATCTTAGATATACCTTGTTTAACTGATATCATGCCGTTTGTAAAATATAAAAAAAATTTTCAGTAATTTAGCATCTGCAATGGCAAAGAAAAAATATAAAACAAAAGAAAAAGAAAAATCCTTAGCTGAGCCTATAACTGCTTATAAGAAGACAAATAATAAAACGATACATATTTTTTCATCATTTGAAGAAGAGAATGAATATGTAGCAAAAGAAAGAGCTGCTCAGTCATATGATAAAAGAATGCAGAATGCAGAGACATTGCGTAAATTAGTTTTCAATAAATACCTTCAGCCTGACGGAAGCTGGAAACCCGTTGAACGTATTTTTAAAATAATGAAACCTTACGTAAATGAAATTAACTGACAGTTTTGAAGAAATACTGCTGGCATTTAACAAGCATAAGGTTAATTACCTTATTGCAGGCGGGTATGCAGTTATTTTTCACGGCTATGGAAGAACAACAGAGATTTAGATATTTGGGTAAAACCAACAGAAGAAAACAAGCAGAAAATTATTTCGGCATTCAATAGTTTAGGCTATTCTAAAGAACTTGAAACACATTTGAAAAAAGCAGATTTCACTAAGCCATTTGCTGTTAAATTAGGGAATGAACCTCTGGAGGTTGACGTTTTTAACGCAATAACAGGTTTAAAATATGAAGAGGCGGAACTAAAAAATATTCCTTATCAACTATCATCAAAACTTACGGTTCGTTTTATTCACCTGGATGATTTAATGGTGAATAAAATGCTTACAGGCAGAACAAAAGACAAGGCTGATGTAGAAGAACTTCATAAAATAAATATTCACTCTAAAGACAAAGGAATTATTGCTGCGCTGAAAAAATTATTCAGTAATAAATAAATTCCAATAAAAGTAAAATACGACAAGCAAACCGATATTCTTTACATTGCTTTCAGAGAAAAAAAGAAAGAAGTTTTATTTTACTCCGTAAACCTCACGCGGTGGTCATCAGTATAAATCACCGATTTTCCAGTGTTCCACAAATAAACACTGATGATATAATCTTTGCAGGGCTTTAGTTTTGAAAGGTCGGCATCTGCAATTACCTCGGTCCATTCATCTGTTTTCTTTACTACTTCAATCAGTTTTTTTCCTTCCCATACTATTGATTTGCCAACAGAATCAACAGATATAACCAGTACTGCTTCTGAATTTACCTCCGTAACATTAGCCCACACAGCAGCTTTAACTGCTTTTAGTTTTTTGTTGGTAAGGTCATAAAGTTTAGCGCGGAATAAAAACCCATAGCGGTAAACTGTATCGGTTTTTGAAACATATTCACCTGATTTTGCTTTTGCTTTTACAATAGTAGCAATATTGCTTTCATTACCGCTCCAGCCTTTTACATTTTCAAGGTCATTAGTAAAATCAAGTGCTTTATCGTTATCGTTTGATGAGCAGGCAGCAACAAAAAAGCCACCGGCAAGAATAAGAAGATTGATTTTTTTCATGCGGCAAACCTACAATTTTCAGGTAATATGTTACA
>CAMDBK010000301.1 GCA_945889235.1 Chitinophaga pinensis | reverse complement strand
ACCAAATTACAAACCTTAAAATTTTTACATTATGAACTCTTCTCACGAAAATCAAAAAAAACAAACTCAATTGAGTAAAACAAAACAAATCATTCCGCTTATCACAGCATGCCTTGTCATTATTGTGATATTTGCATTCACTTATCAGTCGCCATCTAAAGTGGCTTCGAGAAACGAAAAAACGGTTAAACATGAAACGGTGCAACCCAAGGGTTGTGTTTTTAAAACTGTTTTTGAAGGTGAATTATTAGACAGCAATTTCGTTTACAAAACACCAAAAAAAGTTATCAGTTCGGTTGAAAACGCTTTGCAATTTATTGCTAAAGCTCAGCATGAAAATGGTGGCTGGGGAGCAGGTTCACATTCCAATCAGGGTGAAATGAACCCACATGCTGTTCAGCCTGATCCTGCCACAACATCAATGGTAGCAATGGCGTTGCTGCGAAGCGGAAGCACTTTGGAGAAAGGTGAATATTCCGCACAATTAAACAATGCATTGTTATATCTTCTTAAAGAAGTAGAAAAAGCAGATGCAAAAAGTTCAACAATTACTTCACTCACCGGAACACAGATACAGATCAAACTCGGTGCAAACATTGATGTAGTGCTTGCTTCCCAATTCCTTTCAAATATTCTTGACTGTGATATCAAAGATGAAAAACTAAAAACAAGAATTAAAGATTGTCTGAATACTTGCGTTGCTAAAATTCAAAAAGCACAAAACAGTAACGGAAGTTTACAAGGCTCGGGTTGGGCAGGTGTACTGCAATCATCTTTTGCTAACAATGCGTTAGAAGCAGCACAGGCGCAGGGTGTAGCAGTTGATACGGTAATTCTAAATAAATCACGCGACTTCCAGAAAGGGAATTTTAACGAAAAAACAGGAGCGGTAAATACTGATTTGGGTGCAGGTGTTGTGTTGTATTCTGTTTCCAGCTCAACCCGTGCCAGCGCAAAAGAAGCCCGCAAGGTGGATGAAGAATTTGCAAAAGCAAAACGCGAAGGAAAAATTAAAAATGATGCTAAAGTAACCACCGAAAATTTAGAACAGATTGGCTACGGAAAAGCAGAAGCACAGAAATATTCCACCTCTTACAATGTCTATAATTCAGCAAAAGATGTTGCGCAGCAAGACAATGTTACAAGTGGATTTGGAAACAACGGTGGCGAAGAATTTATGAGCTTTCTGCAAACAGGTGAATCATTAATTATCGGAAAAGACATGGACTGGAAAAAATGGTACGATAAAGTTTCAGGCACTTTACTGGGCATTCAAAACAATGACGGAAGCTGGAACGGACATCACTGTATCACCAGCCCTGTCTTCTGCACAGCCACATCGGTACTTATTCTTACCGTTAATAATGATATTGACAAGTTAGTTGCGATGGGTGGAAAGTAAACCGTTAGGGTAGCGGTTTACGGTGTTGGAAACGTCTCCTGCCTTTGACAGGAGGCGTTTTTTATTTCTATTTCTTTAGTTTTGTCCGCAACTAATAATCTCAGAATGAAATTTACTTATTACGGTCACTCTTGTTTTGCAATAGGAACAAATGGCAAAACTTTACTCTTCGATCCATTTATAACACCCAACCCACTCGCCTCTTCTATTGACATCGGAAAAATAAAAGCAGATTACATTCTTGTTTCACATGGACACGAAGACCACATTGCTGATTTGATTTTATTGGCAAAAAGCACGAGAGCAAAAGTTATTTCAAATTATGAGATTTATGTATGGCTTACCAAACAAGGCCTAGAAAAAGCGCATCCCATGAACACAGGTGGAAAATGGAAATTCAGTTTCGGAACCGTGGAATGCACCATTGCACAACACAGCAGTTCTTTTCCCGATGGCAGTTATGCAGGTAACCCAATGGGGTTTCACATCACAACAGATGAAGGCAATTTCTATTATTCAGGTGATACCGCATTAACGCTGGATATGAAACTGATTGGTGATTATAAAAAAACAGATTTTGCATTACTTCCACTCGGTGATAATTTTACAATGGGTGTTGATGATGCAGTGATTGCTGCAGACTTTATCAAGTGCAACAAAATAATTGGCGTGCATTACGATACCTTTGGCTTTATAAAAATTGACCATGAAGAAGCAAAACAAAAATTTAAAAAAGCAGGTAAAGAACTGACTTTGCCAAAGATTGGAGAAACAATTAGTCTTTAATTTGCAAAGGTGAAAATCATCATCATCGGTCCGGCATTTCCTTTGCGAGGCGGCATAGCCCACCTGAATGAATCATTGTGTCGTGCATTTAATAAAGATGGCGACAATGCAGAAATAATTTCTTTTTCACTGCAATATCCTTCTTTTCTTTTTCCCGGAAAAACACAGAAAGAAGAAGGCTCGGCACCACCGGATATAATTATTCACACCAAAATAAATTCAGTAAATCCGGTTAACTGGTTTAGTGTTGCTTCGTTTATAAAAAAGCAAAAACCTGATTTGGTTATTATCAGATTTTGGTTGCCGTTTATGGCTGTTTCATTAGGAACTATTGCGCGATTAATCAAATCACCTAAAACAAAAATCATTGCCATTTGCGATAATGTAATTCCACACGAAAAACGAATTGGAGATAATCTTTTAACACAGTATTTTGTCAATGCCTGCAATGCTTTTGTGGTGATGTCAAAGTCAGTAGAGGTAGATTTGAGAACGTTTGAAAAGAATAAACCATCCACTTTTATCCCCCACCCTGTTTATGATATTTTCGGGAAAGCAGTGAGCAAAATAGATGCACAAAAAAAACTGAACTTAAATCCTGACGATAAACACATTTTATTTTTTGGATTCATCCGCAAATACAAAGGACTTGATTTGTTGCTAAAAGCCCTTGGGCAACTTGTCAGGCTGAGCGTAGTCGAAGCCAAAAAAATTAAACTTCTTATAGCAGGTGAGTTTTACGACAACAAAGAAGAATACCTTCAACTGATCAAAGAAAACGGTTTAGAAAACAATGTTATTATCCGTTCAGATTTTATTCCCTCAGATGAAGTAAAATATTATTTCTGCTCTGCAGATATTATTGTGCAGCCTTATCATACCTCTACACAAAGCGGAGTTACACAAATCGCTTATCACTTTGCGCGACCAATGCTGGTAACCAATGTTGGCGGACTTGCAGAGATTGTAACTCACAACCGTGTTGGTTATGTTACCGAAACCAATCCTGAATCAATTGCTGCTGCATTAAGCGATTTTTACAAGAACAATCGTGAAAAAGAATTTGCTGAAAATACTGCCATTGACAGCGCAAAATTCAGTTGGTCAGCTATGGTGAATGGAATAAAAGAATTGGCAACTAAAATCTAAGGCTTCTTTTCTTCCGCCTGTTTTATAATAGCCTGTACTTTTCCAGCTTTTAAACTTTGCTTTGTAAACTACATTGCCTTGTTCATCCGAAAAGAGCAATTACATTTTTTCCAAAATTTCCAACTTTTTGATACTAATAAAACATCTTATTTAGTTACGTGTCGTTAAAAAAATCGGTGTAATAATTAGTTCAATACAAAATCTTCCGAACTTCTTCGTTCAAATTCTTTACTGCCAGTGCAATATTCCAGTTACCTGTATTTCT
>CAMDBK010000300.1 GCA_945889235.1 Chitinophaga pinensis | reverse complement strand
TTGTAATGCAAGTTAAGAATAAAAGAAAATACTTTGCTGTTTGACCTGTAATTAATAAACCCATAAAACAGAGTTGGAACTGTATTTTTTTAACAAAAAATTGAAATGAATGCTGAGTTGTATAAATTGATTTTTTTGTTTTAGGTTGTAAACCTTTGCTGACAGGCACTTTCAGGCACTAGAATAAATTGATTCATTAGTATTTGAACTGTATAGTTAAGCTGTTTTGTTAGCTTGATATGCTTATAAGGTGAGGGTAGTTTTGTAGAAACTAAACACCCAAGCCATGAAAAAATTAAGACATTCAATTCTGTTTTTTTTCTTAGGAATTACTATTTCACCAGCGCAGAACTACGCTTTTGATGAACTTGATATTAATAATGTAAGAGCAAGATTTTTTGCCAATGGAGGTTTATTTTATGATGGAAGTTTTCCAAGTCTTGGTTCAGGATTTGAAGTCCCCAAAGGAAGTGGCAAATCAACTATCTTTTCATCAAGGCTTTGGATTGGCGGGGTTGATGCAAATGGACAATTGAAACTTGCTGCCGAAAGATATAACCAAGTTGGCAGAGATTTTTTCTATGGAACATTGGATAATGATAGTTCTGGTTCTTGTAGCATTGCTTATACTGACTATTTTAATCACGTTTGGAAAATCAACAAATCAACTATTGATACTTTTTTGCAAGTTTCAAATCATACTTTAAATATTCCGGGCTATGTAATTCCTGATGAAATCCTTCAATGGCCTTCTGATGTTGCGCCTTTTGTAGATGTAAATGGTGATGGAAATTACATTCCTCAGATTTTTGGTGATTATCCAAAAATACGAGGTGACCAGGCTTTATTTTTTGTTTTTAATGATAAATGTGATTTACATACTGAAAGTGGTGGAGAGGCAATTGGTGTTGAAATTCATGGAATGGCTTACGCTTATAATTGTCCTATTGATTCTGCTCTTTCAAACACAGTTTTTGTCCACTACGATATAATTAACCGAGGTCCTTTTACTTTAACAAATACCTATATTGGTTTGTGGTCCGATATGGATATTGGTTTTGCAAATGATGATTTTGTTGGGTGCGATGTAATGCGCGGAAGTTACTTCACTTACAATGGTGTTAATGTTGACCACGCACCTTCACAATCAGTTACGTTTCTTGCCGGACCTTATCAGGATGAAAATGGAATTGATGATGCTTTTGGAATTGGATTAGATGAATCACTAAATGGATTTGGTTTTAGAGATGGAATTACTGATAATGAAAGATTAGGTCTATCTAACTTTAGTTATTTCAATAATCCTGGAGGCTCTGTCGAATCCCTTGCTCGAATTTATTATAATTACTTACAAACTTATCAAGCTGATGGCTCACCTGTTCTTTATAATGGTTTTTATAATACTCCCACAAAGTATATGTTTCCCGGAAACTCTGATCAAGAATATTTCTGGGGAACAAATGGAGTTTCTGTTCCTTTTTGGTCTGAAGAAACATCGGGAAATGTTCCTTATGACAGGCGAGGTTTAGGCTCTTCCGGTCCATTTACTTTAGAACCGGGAGAGGTAAATCCATTTGATATTGCTTTTGTTTACGGCAGAGATTACGATGGAAATAATATTGAAAGCACATTTGTTATGAAAGATAGAATTGATGCCATTCGTGCTATGTTCTTAGCCGATTCAACTTCTTGTGGTGGAACTTTTACTTCTGTAAAAGAAACAGAAACTATAAAAAATAAAATTGTCATTTTCCCAAATCCTGCAAACGAAATTATTACTGTTAGCTGCTCTGCTCCTGCTAAAGAACAACTAATTGAATTGTTTAATGTAAACGGACAAAAGGTTTTATCTGAAAGTCTTAATAATACTTCCGGTAAAACAGAAATTGATGTGAACGCATTGTCTTCCGGAATCTATTTCATCAGGATTTCTAACAGAAAGGAAATTATTTATGTTCAGAAAATTATTAAAAACTAAAAGAATAAAATGAATGAACTAGTTTCAACTATAATTCATGTAAGAATAAATAAAGCTATTGATGTGTATAGGAATAAAAAACAAATCTTATGAAAACTATATATTTATCAAGTGTTTCAGAATGATAGCCATTATCCAATATCCTTTCAGGAATGTATAAATAAGAAATAAATTAACTTGTCAATAGCTTTAATTATGAGTAAATTTGATGAACTAAATTTTAATACAATGAACAAATTATCCTTCATCCTTCTCTTCCTCTTTGCAGGAATTGTAAGTACAAGCGCACAAACAGCAGCTCAAAATCAACCTGGAAATGGCAACGGAACTACGCGTGTAATTGTAACAGTTTTTCCAAATCCTGTTATTGATATTGTTACAGTTGCTTTTGATTCACCGGTTAAAGATCAGATTGTAGAAACATTTAACGTTAACGGACAGCGCATGCCGAATCCTTCTGACGGGCATGGAAACGGTAACAATACTACACAGGTTGATTTAAGCGGTTTTGCTGCCGGAATTTATATTCTGAAAGTTTTCAGCGGAGGAGAGCTTCTGCATGTTCAAAAACTATTAAAAAATTAATCATGAAAAAATATATACGATTAATACACATACTTTTTCTTACCCTTTTTATTCAGGTTTTACCTTCAGTTCATGAAGAACTGTTTTGGGTCTTTAATGATAAAGGTTAGCTTGCTCAGAAACGGAAGCCAATCACCAGCAGATCATCTACCTGTTCATTGTTTCCGCGCCAGTTGAAGTGATTTTCAGAAATCAGTTGTTGTTGTTCACTCATTTCCTTTGCTGATATTTCAAGCAGAAATTCTTTGAGTTTCCCTGCCATGTATTTGCGGTTTTTGTGTCCTCCAAACTGATCAGCATAACCATCTGAGTAAATATAAAAGGTATCGCCTTTTTTTATTTTCAGTTCATGTAAGGTGAACGAAGTATCATATTCAGAAATACCGCCAATGCTGTGTTTATCAGCTTTCAGTTCGTTCAGTTGTCCGTCACGGATAAAAATTAAAGGGCGGTAAGCGCCTGAATAAAGCAGCATTTGATTCTTAAAATCAATGCTGCAAATTGCCAGGTCCATTCCATCATTTGCAGTAACACTTGCTTCTTTATTTTGTAAAGAAGTTTTTGTTCGCTTATTCATTTCCTGCAGTATTTCTGAAGGATTTGTTTTTCCTTCTGTTTCTACAATACTGCTTAGAAAATTATTTCCCATCATGCTCATCAATGCACCCGGAACTCCATGCCCTGTGCAATCTACAGCAGCAAGAACAAAGTGTTCATTCTTGCCCGAGAACCAATAAAAATCACCGCTTACAATGTCTTTAGGCTGGAAGTAAATAAAGGCTTCTGAAAAATATTTATTCAGAATATTTTCAGGCGGAAGAATTGCTTTTTGTAAACGGCCGGCATAAAATATACTGTCGGTTATGCTTCTGTTTTTTTCTTCAAGTTCTATTTTCTGACGCGATATTTCGTCATTGGCATTTACAAGGTCAATGTTTTTTAAACGAAATATTTCTTTTTCCTTTTGAGATTCAGCGATGTCAAACCTTTTTTGAAGTTCACGTGTCTTCAATTTTACATTTTCATTCACCAGAATGTCTTCGTAAATGATTTTCTTTTTTAAATGTTCAAG
>CAMDBK010000299.1 GCA_945889235.1 Chitinophaga pinensis | reverse complement strand
AAGAAAGTATTACCGGCAATACTCAATGAATCAAAGCATTTACAAGCTAAATATTCAAAACCGGTTTATGGTTCCGGAATCAAGAGCCTGAATTTTAAAGATAAAATCTGGATTGAAATTGAATCAGGGAGTAAGTCAGTTAAAGATCCATATAAACTTCTTCCGCCAATTTTTGAAAATCATGAACTGAATGATGAGGTAAATAATTTCATTTCGCAAAACGATATGGAAGAACTTGCTGATGGTGGTGCAGCAATGACTGCATACAATCTTATTCAGTTTACTGATGGCTTTTTATCCGTGAATGAAGCTTTGCAATCGGCTCTTCTGAAATATTGCGAGTTGGATACACTGGCAATGGTTATGATTTGGGAATACTGGAATCATGAAATTATGAATGATAAAAATTAATTGATCACAGGATTAAACTCATCAAATTATGAAAACAGAGCGAAAACATTGGAAAATTAAGCTTAATGAAATCAGTAAGCCGGAGAGAATTAATTTCTCAATGCAGTTTACCGATGAGCAATTTGAAAAAATCACGAATGGATTAATTCCAGAAGAAATGGAAGACAAGTGGTTTATTTATTTCGAAGATAACTGGCTATACTTTCATCGTTCTTGGACAGGGTATTGTCAATTCAAAATACGGATAACAAAAGAGAAAGACGAAAAGCAATATTGTGTAAAAGAGTTTTATGCTGAACGAAATTACGATCGCTATAAATGTATAGTTGATTCTGAAGACATCAGGAAAATTCAGTTGTTAATTACTCGAGGACTTTTAGGAATTGCTGAGAAAAAAATAGATACTGATTTTAATAGCAATTCGACCGTTGAATTAATTAGTAATTGGAGTGATTTTGGAATGTTGCTTTTTAATGATACAACAGATTCCGAAAAGAGAGATCAGTTTTTATTCATATCAAAACAATAAGATATTATTTCTTTACTTTAACTTCTGCTGAAAAAATAATAACTGTTGAGTCTTTTGGAGTTAACATAATTAAAGAAGTTGAAGTTAGTTCTTTAATAACAATTGTATCAGAATTGCTATAAATATCTGTTGTAATTAATATGTTGCTTTTAGCATCAAAATTATATGTGCCCCCATATTCAGCTCCACTCATGTTTTGATTGAACTTGTTTTTGTTTTTAAATTCAATCCACCCTTCAATTTGCATTTTGGTCATCATTGCATCAAGCGTTCCCTTATTGGATTCCAATATTTGTTTTTGATTATTGAACTCAATAACTTTTAATGTATCTGACTCTGAATTTCTAATACTGTCGTCAAGTGAAATTAGTTTTCTTTCTGTATCAACCTTTAAACGATTCAATGCAGGACTTTGCATATCAACAAATCTCCATTTTTTGACAAGCAGCTTGCTAAAATCATCACTAAATGAAAAGGAAATAAAAAAGCCAAATAGCCATAGAACAAAAATTGAGAGATTTCTTATCATCTGAAAATATTTAATATGAAAGTAATTATATTAGTACAAGATTTTATTTTGATGTTGAATTTTATTTTTGAAATTGAAATTAAATTGAAAAACTCCCTTTTCCTGAAAAGACAGATTATGCATTTACAAATGAGAAATCCTGGCGTTTTTATGAATAAATATTTAAAGAATGAAGGAGATAGACTTTGAAACATTAGCCTTGCATAGCAGGCCTTCTTAAATTCAGTAAATAGGCTTGAAAAAGATGTTTTACCTCAATCCGATTGATTATTTGAAAGAAAAATGACTTGGGACAAGTGATTGCAAAAGCTTATGATTTAAGAAAAAAATATTGTCAGTAGTATCAAGGATGCCGGGAGAAAAATATAATTTGCTTTCACTTACTCTATTAGCTTTGATTAGATAAAATGAAGCTTAAATAATAAAAAGCAATTTTAAAGCATCATAAAACTTACTGAACTTCAAAAGTAAATTTGAAACTACAAATTGAATTTATGAGAACATTATTTTTCTTATTTCTTGTTTTGAGTTTGAATAGCTACAGCCAAACAGCTGAAGATTATTTTTATAGCGGAATCTCAAAAACTAATCTTAAAGACTGGAAAGGAGCTATAGTAGACTTCACTAAAGCAATAGCATTATATCCTGAGTATACTAATGCTTATTATAACAGAGGATGGTTAAAACAAGAACTTCAAGACTACACAGGAGCAATAGCAGATTATACAAATGCAATAGCATTAAATCCTGAGAATCTTGATGCCTATGTTGGTAGAGGAAGTGCAAAATTTGAACTTCAAGACTACACAGGAGCAATAGCAGATATTACAAAGGCAATAACATTAGATCCTTTAGATGCTAATAATTATAGTAACAGAGGATTTGCAAAGGCTAAACTTCAAGACTACACTGGAGCAATAGCTGATTATGATAAAGCAATAGCATTAAATCCTGAGTTTGCTGATGCTTATTATAACAGAGGAAATTCAAAGTATTCTCATATAGACTTCACTGGAGCTTGTAGGGATTGGAGTAGAGCTGGTGAATTAGGAATTGCAGAAGCTTTTGAAATGAGAAAAAAATATTGTCAGTAGCATCAAGGCTGCCAGCAGAAAATATATAATTGTCTTTCACTTACTCTATTAGCTTTGATTGTATAATTCACTTGTAATGACTGCAGTGTCTCCAGCGGTTGCTGATAACGAAAGAGATTAAAGAAGTTTTAAAAAGAAGGGATTAGAAGCACCACTGTTTGTTATCGCACAACTGTGTCTTGTTCTGAAATAGGTTTACACAAAACTATCTAAGAATGACAAAGAAACCAGTACAGAAAAGGTGAGACATTTTTACCGTGAAGAAAAACATGAGATCATTCAGGAAATGATAGCCAATGGAATTATCCTACTAGTGAATTATTTAATAATAACTGCATCCACTTGTTGAGCTACAAGAGGTTCTCCCTCGCAATCGCAACAAATTCCACCACCTGCAAACGATTTTGCATTACCGTTTCTAATTTCAATTGCTTTATATGCAGAGGTTGCTTTAATATTTTTACTATCAGCAAAGTAGGTGAGTAATCCAACAAATTTATATTCTGACAGGTTAGGCATTTCATATTTCTGATTGCAATCTTCTACAATGTTGGGGAATTTTTTTTGTATTTTTTGGATAATCTTTTTCCATACATCTTCCTTTATTATCAACATTTTATCTTTTGTTGAATTTGTATATACCCCCTCAACTTCCGTTAATGTAAATTCTTCGCCATCAATATCTAATGCTTCTTTAATTCTGTCGAATTTAATTCTGTCGAATATTGTGTCCTGAATTACTTGTGCTGTGGCAACAGTATCTTGGTCAGGATTGGTAATAGGTTTTTCATTTACGACTATATTTTTTTCTTTTGTTACGACATAGTAGGTTAAAAGTCCAATTGCCGTAATGCCTACCAATCCAATAATGATTTTTGTAATCGATTTCATATTTTTATTTTAGTGTCTTGTCCGAAGCGATTTACATTTGAAACTGTGTCTGTCAATGGTTGCGTTAATAACTGCTGTGTTTTTTGCTCTTAAATCTAAAACGAGCGCATCTAATGATGCTGTTTGCAAATCAACTTCATTGGGTGTGTAGGTTGGCTCGGATTTTACGAGTTCAACAAGTCGTGCAAAGTTTTCAATGAGGTTATC
>CAMDBK010000298.1 GCA_945889235.1 Chitinophaga pinensis | reverse complement strand
AATCATTGAAAGGTGTTTAACCTGTAAAACGCAAGCGCAGATGATATTTCTTCTTCTTCACAAGCCTTATCCGTTTCTGGGCTTCCGATCCGGTTTAAAAGCGTGAAACGTATTTCTCCTTTTGCGTTTTTCTTGTCGTTTCGCATCAGGCTTATGAATTCAGGAAATGCTTCTTTTTTTACAGGATATGAATCAAAAACATGAAGAATAAATGATACAATTTCATGTAAATCATTTCGTCCCATTCCAAGTTTTCGGTGCGATAAAAATGCTTCACAAATCATTCCTGCTGCAACAGCTTCGCCATGAGAAATTGGTTTACGGTCGTGTTCTAATGAATAGCTTTCAAAAGCATGACCAATCGTATGTCCGAAGTTCAGAACCTTGCGCCAATGCGCTTCTTCAGGGTCTTCCACTACAATATTGTTTTTTATTTTCAATGATTGAAAAATAATATCGTCAGTAATATCTGCTCTCAGTTTTTTGATTTCCCGGATGGAATTCCAATAACCTCTATCGGCAATTAATCCATGTTTCACTACTTCAGCAAAGCCTGATTTTAGTTGTGCTGGAGGCAATGTTTCCAGAAACTTAGGAGCCACAAAAACTGCTTCAGGGAAAGCAAAAACACCAACCTGATTTTTCAGATTTTTTAAATCAACACCCGTCTTACCTCCAATAGCAGCATCCACTTGCGCAAGCAGCGTTGTAGGAATGTTGATGAAACCAATTCCGCGTTTGAAGGTAGCCGCAACAAATCCACCCATGTCGCAAATAACACCGCCACCTAAATTAATCAGTAATGATTTTCTATCGGCTTGCAAGTCATTTAATGCGCTCCACAACTGATAACAAACATCAAGGCTTTTGTTTTTTTCTCCGCTTTCGGTTTCAATTATTTCTGCATCGGCAAGTTCTTCGGTTGCTGCAAGTAAAATAGGAAGGCAATGTTTTATTGTGTTTTCATCCACCATGATGAATTTCCTGCAACCCGTATAACGAGTGATTCTCAGCAACTCATCCAGCTCAACAAAAGAATTGTTGCCCATGAAAATATTATGCCTGATGGATTGCAGAACTCTTGACATCGCTACTTTTTATGCAATTCCCGATTCATTATTTCGGTTTGAATGCGGATTGATTCTTCGTGCACCAATTGATATAATTTTTTTGAAAATTCTTTTTGCATTCCCAGATTTTCGGATTGTGCAACAATGTTTTTGAGCACGGTATTCCAGCGTTCCAGTTGGAGAATGGTTACGTTGTTTTCTTTTTTATATAATCCGATTTCTTCTACTAATTGCATTCGTGCGGCAAGAATATCTACAATGTCGAGGTCAATTTTATCAATGCGTTGGCGCAGTTGTTCCAATCGGTTTGAGAATTCAACATTACCCGAAACAGGGCTGCGGAAAACCAATTGCGATAATAGTTCTTTGAGTTTTGCAGGTGTTATTTGTTGTTCTGCATCACTCTTTGCATTGGTTGGGTCGATGTGGGTTTCTATCATCAGTCCGTCCATGTCTAAATCCAAAGCTTCCTGTGCAACAGACAAAAGTAGCTCGCGTTTTCCTGCAATGTGGCTTGGATCGCAGATGACGGGAATATGCGGCATCTGAATTTTAAGTTCAATCGGCAATTGCCAGTTGGGTGAGTTGCGGAATTTTGTTTGGCTCAACGAAGAAAATCCGCGGTGCACTGCAATTACCTTTTCTATTCCAACATTGTTCAGACGTTCAATCGCACCCAGCCAAAGCTGCACATCAGGATTGATGGGGTTTTTTACCATCACCGTAATGTCAACTCCTTTAAGTGCATCAGCAATTTCCTGAACGGTAAAAGGATTTACAGTTGTGCGCGCGCCAATCCAGATAATGTCAATTCCTGCTTTCAAACATTCTTCAACATGTTCTGTATTTGCAGCTTCCACAGCGGTAAGCAAGCCAGTCTGCTCTTTTACTTTTTTCAGCCATTGCAAACCAACAGCACCAACTCCTTCAAATGAATTAGGGCGTGTGCGCGGTTTCCAGATGCCGGCACGAAATACCTGCACCTGCTCAATTTTTGCCAGTTCTTTTGCGGTTGCTAAAACCTGCTCTTCACTTTCTGCGCTGCAGGGTCCCGCAACAATAAAAGGTTTGTTGAACTTTCTAAACCAATCTTTATTTCCTTTCTCTGACATTCTATTTGTAAATTTTATTTCTCAAAAAATGGTCTGCAATTACTAATGCAGCCATTGCTTCTACAATTGGAACAGCACGCGGGACAACACAAGGGTCATGTCTTCCTTTGCCTTCCACAATCACTTTGTTCCCTTTTTTATCAATACTTTGTTGATCCTGCATAATAGTTGCCACGGGTTTAAACGCCACATTGAAACGTATTTCCATTCCGTTGGAAATGCCGCCTTGTATGCCGCCTGAGTGGTTAGTCAGCGTTCGCATTCCCCTCTCCTTTGGAGAGGGGTTAGGGGTGAGGCTAAAACTGTCGTTATGCTCCGAGCCTTTCATCTTCGTTCCTTCAAACCCGCTCCCAAATTCAAAACCTTTTACTGCATTGATACTCAACATTGCTTTTCCTAAATCGGCATGAAGTTTATCAAACACGGGTTCGCCCAATCCTACAGGACAATTGGTGATGACAGTTGTAATTACTCCGCCCAGCGTATCGCCCTCTTTGCGTGTTTTTTCAATCAGCTTTATCATTTTTTCTGCTGTTGCTTTTTCAGGGCAGCGGACAATGTTGCTTTCAATTTCTTTGTTGCTGAAAATTTTTTCGCTGTCTTTCATCTTTACCGTTCCTACTTGTGAAACCCAGGCATTGAATTGTATTCCCTGTTTTTTCAAAAGCAGTTTTGCTATCGCACCTGCCGCCACACGTGCAGCCGTTTCACGTGCTGAAGAGCGCCCGCCACCGCGGTAATCACGGTTGCCATATTTTTCTGAGTAAGTAAAATCGGCATGAGAAGGACGGAATTTATCTGCAAGGTGTTTGTAGTCCTGAGGCTTCTGATCGCTGTTGCGTATAATAATGGTGAGCGGTGTGCCTGTTGTTTTATTTTCAAACACGCCCGACACAATTTCAAACACATCGTCTTCTTTGCGTTGGGTGGTTATTTTGCTTTGTCCGGGTTTTCTGCGGTCAAGTTCACTCTGAATAAATTTTTCGTCAATCTTGAGATTGGAAGGGCAACCATCAATGACAACGCCAATCATAGCGCCATGTGATTCGCCAAAGGTTGTGATTTTAAAAAGCTGTCCGAAACTGTTTCCTGCCATAGGGTTTACAAAAGTAGGAAAAAGGGGCAAGTAATTTTTGACACAATACTTTCAACACTTCAGCGTTAATAAGTTAAAGGGTATGTAGCAGCTATGCATACGATAAAATCTAAATTTTGCCACAAATAAGATGGACATGATGCGAAGTAAATTTTTTGGATTACCTGTAGTTGTTTTATTGTTTTCTGCTTTCACAACATTGGCGCAGAAGACGGCTTATTATCTTGATCCTGCTGCGGAATACCGCTCGGGAACTGAGTTATATGAGAAAGAAAAGTATGCCGCTGCCCGCGAAAAGTTTGAAAATGTTTCAGCGCAAACGGCATATTTGCCGCTTGATTTGCGCGTGAATGCTGAGTTTTATACTGCGATGTGTGCCGTTG
>CAMDBK010000297.1 GCA_945889235.1 Chitinophaga pinensis | reverse complement strand
CAAATAATTTTTTTTCATTTTTAGTACTCACCTCCAATCTTACGTTTATTCAATTCCACGTTCTTCGATAAAGGTAAAGCTGCAGGCGGGTTTTCAAAAATTATATTCTCGCTCAATGAAGCTATAAAAGCAATCAGATCTTTTTTCTCGGTTGAAGTTAAATGCAGCGAATCAGTATCAAGCGTTTGATTAGGAACTTTCAAACCTTTTCCAACACCGCCTCCCGCATCATAAAAATCTATTACTTCTTCCAACGTGCTAAAAACTCCGTTGTGCATATATGGTTTAGTGAACTTTGCATTGCGGATACTTCCGGTTCTGAAAGCGTCAAAAGTTTCGTTGGCAGGATTTATTTCATAACGTCCTTTATCAGGGCTTATGCCTGTAAACGTTGTATCATGCGGAACTCCCAGCACCTCAAACTCTGAGCCTACATAAGGCGGTTTCACTCCGTTAAACTGCGGAACAAAATGACAAGTAGCACATTGTGACTTACTCATAAAAATATTAAAACCTCTTTTCGCTTCTTCATTCAGTTCTTTTTTCTGCTGCATCGCATAATCAAAATGAGAGTAATAACTGCTAAAATCTGAATAATAATAGGTAATTGCAGAAATGATATGATTTAGTGTTACATCTTTTGATTCAGGTGTATATTTTGTAAATTTTTTCAAAACTTTTTTATAATCCTTGCAACTCAAAACTTTTTCCAATAATTCTTTTTCGTTGCCTGCCATTTCTATAGGGTTTGTAAGTACATCTTTCATTTGAGCCTGCAATGAAATATGTTTCCCGTCAAGCATCAGCAAATGATTGTAACTTGCATTGATAAGTGTTGGTGTATTTCTTGGAAGTGTAATGTATCTGTTAAACTGCAAAGAAGTCGTTAATACTGTATCCGTAAAATATTGGGTTGGTTTATGACACGAAGCGCAACTGCGTTTATTATTTCCTGAAAGAATAGGATCATAGAATAATAGCTTCCCTGTTTGGCGGATTTCATCTGCTATTTTTCCATCTGTTACAGAAGTATAAATTCCTTTGGTTGACATTCCTTCATAAAGATTTTTATCAAAAATAGAATTGCAATTATCATTCAGCGTGTAATCATTAAAGCTATTTGAAACTACTGAGTAGCTGCGGATAAATTCCTGATTCATTGCATACAACGGGTTTACATAATCTTTAATAAATGTAAAATGATCGAAACCTGTAAAGTAAATAGGTTGTGAATGCACAAAACGAAGTGCATTTTCATATTTAACAAGGTATTCCTGACTAAGTGTATTAGCCGGGAAACTCTGATTAAATGTTGTATAAACTGTTTTAACTTCATTCATCATAAAACGCAGTTCAGTAATAATCTGTGAAGTATCAGGACATTCAAAACCCGTAGTATAAATTGACGCCAGGTTTAGCAGGTACAACCGATTTGTGAGAAAAAAATTATGGTGTGTTTCTAAGTTTTTTATTATTGAATCAGAATCAAATACATCAACAGCTTTTATAGATTTTTGAATAAGCTGATACAATTTATTCCTGTCGGGATTAGTTTCATCCAATTCTTCTTCTGCCAGCGAAAGTCCAGCTCCCAGCCTTTTGTAAGGCTTTTCAAATTTTTCAAATACTTCATTTTCCCATTCCACAGGAAGCGGACCATTTATTTGTTTGTAAGATACCGGTTCAAGATAACGAAGCCAGAAATCAATGCCTTTAAGTTTCAAACGACAGTAATGAATTTTTTTAAGGATCTTATTCTTTCCTGTCTCAGAGGTAAGGTCAGAAGTTTTTATTTCAGTGAGAAGTTGATTTTGCTGCACGTTAAAATCTTCAAGATTTTTTAAATACAGATTTTGGTATTCGCTGCTACTGCGAAAACCAGAGAAAAATAAAACCAGAAAAAAGGCATATAATATTAGAATACTTTTTTTCATAAAAATTTTGCAGCCCAAGTGTGCAAAGTTCGTAAATGAAGAAGATAAAACAAAAGACTACTAAATCATCTGATCCTACCTGCAATAAAGCCTGTAGTCCAGGCCGCCTGAAAATTAAAGCCACCAGTAATACCATCAATGTCTAAAACCTCACCGGCAAAATACATTCCTGAGCAAACTTTGCTTTCCATAGTTTGCATGTTTACATCAGCAAGACTAACGCCACCGCAGGTTACAAACTCTTCTTTGAAAGTTGTTTTACCTTTTACATCAAACTCATAATTGGTAAGAAAATTAATAAGTCTGTTACGGTTTTCTTTTTTCAGTTCACTCCAACGCGTTTCTTCTTTTATACCTGACTTATCCAATAAATATAACCACAAGCGGTTTGGAATTTCAAATGGTTTGGTATTATTTATTTTTTTCAGATTAGAGAGTTTCAGTTCTTCTTCAATTTTATCTCGTGCATTTTCTTCATTCAAATCACCCAGCCAGTTTACATGAACTTTAAAATTGTAATTCATTTCATTTAAAGTTCGTGCACCAAAAGCAGAAAGCTTTAAAACAGCCGGCCCACTAAGGCCCCAGTGCGTAATCAATACAGGGCCTTGTTGATTAAGTTTTGTTTTCTCAATCCATACTTCAGCATTTTCAACTACAACTCCCATTAATGATGTAATATCATTATTGGGAATATTAAAAGTAAAAAGAGAAGGAACAGGCTTTTCAATTCTATGTCCCAATTCTGCTAGCCAATTAAAACCTTCAGGTTTTGGTGACCCTCCTGTAGCTATAATTACTTTATCAACTTTCTTTTCATTGTCTTCAGAAAACCTGAGAAGAAATCCATTCTTGCTTCTTTCGATTTCAATTACAGGACTATCTGTTTTTACTAGTACACCAAGCTTTTCAACTTCATTCATTAAACAATCAATAATAGTTTGTGAATTATCTGTAACGGGAAACATGCGTCCGTCTTCTTCTGTTTTCAGTTTCACTCCGCGCTCTTCAAACCATTTAACTGTGTCGGTTGTTTTGAAAATTTCAAATGATTTGCGCAATAATTTTTCTCCCCTTGGATAACGCTTAACTAATTGTGAAATGTTATAACAAGCATGAGTAACATTGCACCTTCCACCACCCGACACTTTTACTTTCGACAAAAGTTTTGTTGATTTTTCATACAGCACAACTTTATAATCAGGATGATGTTGCTTACATGAAATTGCAGAAAAAAAACCTGCTGCTCCTCCACCCAATACTGCAATTTCCATTAATACACTTCTTTAATTTTATAAATCTGTCCGTTAAATTCCATTTGCTCACCGGCAGTTAAACCCAGCAACTTCTGGCCAATGGGCGAAGCTGGCGAAAGAACAAAAACTGTTGTAGCATTTAGTTCAATTTTACCAACAGCTATTGAAATAAAAAATATGTTTTTATCTGTAATTACAATACTTCCGGCAACTGCTTTTACAGAATTCAGTTCAGGATTAATTTTCTGCAACGCTTTTTTTAATTCATGCGCTTCGTGCAATTGTTTACGGGCATTCTCCTGATCTATCTGCGCCATGGCCCTTCCAGTTTCGTGCTTATCACCTGCACTGCTTTTGCCTTCACTGTTGCCTGCTTCAGTAGCCGAATCAAGTGCAGTCTGCGCATTATTGATTCGTTGCTCAACAAAATCCAGGCACTTTTGATAAAGTACTTTTTTGTTGAGCGGTTTTATGTT
>CAMDBK010000296.1 GCA_945889235.1 Chitinophaga pinensis | reverse complement strand
TATGAAGCCATGAAGTTTTCTGCCATGGAAGACAAGAATGCATTGAAAGGCTATAAGGCAAACGGTTATATCAAATACATGGACGATGGACAAAGTGTTTCGCGCACACTGGAATATGCCTATGATGATTGGTGTATTGCACAAATGGCGAAGAAATTAGGAAAGGAAGAAGACTATAAATACTTTATTGAGCGTGCACAGTATTATAAAAATGTGTACGATGTTACAACCGGATTTATGCGTCCGCGCAATGATGGTTTTCTTTCACCATTTGACCCGTTTGAAGTCAATCATCATTACACCGAAGGAAATTCTTGGCAATATTCTTTTTATGTTCCGCAGGATTTGTCAGGACAAATGAAACTGCTCGGAGGCAAAGAAAAATTGGCTGCTTTTTTAGATTCATTGTTTAGTGCATCTACTAAACTTACGGGTCACAAACAACCTGATATAACTGGATTAATCGGACAATATGTTCATGGAAATGAACCCAGTCACCAGATTGCGTATGAATATAATTATGCCGGACAGCCTTGGAAAACACAGGCAATGGTGCGCAGAATTATGAATGAAATGTATCGCGACCAGCCCGATGGCTTAGCAGGAAATGAAGACTGCGGACAAATGAGCGCGTGGTATATTTTCAGCGCGTTAGGTTTTTATCCTGTTTGTCCGGGAAGTGAGCAATATGCAATTGGTTCACCGATTGTTGATAAAGCTATCATCCATCTAGAAGATGGTAAATCATTCACCATTCTGGCAAAAAATAACAACGTGCAGAATGTGTATATTAACTCAGCAAAACTGAACGGAAAAGAGTACACAAAAAGTTTCCTGACATTTGATGATATTATCAAAGGCGGAACATTTGAACTGGAAATGAATAATGCACCCAACACAAAATGGGGAAGTGCTGATAATGATGTTCCAGTTACTAAGATTGAGAATTAAATCTTATTAGACCTTCAAGGTTTTTAAAACCTTGAAGGTCTTTGAAAAATTATACGCGCTCAACCACAGTAGCAATCCCCATTCCTCCGCCAACACAGAGTGTAACAACACCTGTTTGTTTTCCGCTGCGTTCCAGTTCATCAACTAAGGTGCCCACTAACATTGCGCCTGTTGCGCCCAGCGGATGCCCCATAGCAATGGCTCCACCGTTTACATTTACTTTATCAGCAGAAACATTTAGTTCTTCCATAAAGCGCATAGGAACTGCGGCAAAAGCTTCGTTCACTTCAAATAAGTCAATGTCAGAAACATTCATACCTGCTTTTTTCAAAGCTTTCAATGTGGCGGGAACAGGACCTAACAACATAATGGTTGGCTCTGCACCAACAACAGCAAACGAACGGATTTTTGCTCTCGGTTTTAAACCTAATTGTTCACCCATTGCTTTGCTGCCGATTAATACCAAAGCAGCACCATCAACAATTGCAGAAGAATTTCCGGCATGATGAACATGACGCATTGTTTCTACTTCAGGATAACGCTGTATTGCCAAGGCATCAAAGCCACCGTATTGTCCCATTTGCTCAAACGATGGATTTAGTTTTGCCAATGTATCAATTGTTGTGTCGGGACGAATCATTTCATCTTTATCAGTAACCGTTAAACCGTTTACATCTTTTACAGCAACCACCGATCGGCTGAAACGATTTTCTTCCCATGATTTAGCAGCTCTACGATGCGAAACACTTGCAAACTCATCCAGACTTTTTCTGTCGTAACCATATTTTGTTGCAATCAAATCAGCAGAAATTCCCTGCGGAACTATTTTGTATTTTGTAATAACATCAGGATTGGTAAACAAAGCACCTCCATCCGAACCCATGGGAACGCGTGACATTGATTCAACACCACCCGCAACAAGCATATCCACCTGTCCGCTCATAACATAAGCGGCAGCCTGGTTTACTGCTTCCAATCCCGATGCGCAAAAACGGTTCAATGTTACACCTGCTGTAATATTATCATACCCCGAAGCTATGGCTGCAGTTTTAGCAATGTCTGCACCTTGCTCACCAACAGGAGTAACGCAACCGATGATTGCATCTTCCACAAATTTTGTATCCAGATTATTACGCTCGCGAATGGCTTTAAAAACAGTTGTCAACAATTCAAGTGGTTGAACATCATAAAGGCTTCCGTCTTTTTTTCCTTTTCCGCGTGGTGTGCGCACTGCATCGTATATATAAGCTTCCATGTTTTAAATAAATATTGATTATTAAGATTGGGCCGGCAAAAGTAACTTATGTTTCTTAAATTATTTCTTACGAAATTAGTTCATGTTACTTTTCTGCTTTCAGTTTCCATCGGTTGTGCGACCAAAGCCAGTTTGCAGGGTTAGCGCGTATAATGCTTTCCAGTTTTTGTGCATAGGCTTTTGTAAGACTGCCGGGTTTATCTGAATTAGCTTCAAGCAATGAAAGGTAAACAACATAATATCCTCGCTTCACGCGTTGTATGTCCAGATAAATAACAGGAAACCTATTCACAGTAGCATACTTTTCCATGCCATGCAGAAATGCAGTGTCTTGATTCAGAAACCGAATCCAGAAACTTTTATCTGCATCTTTTCGCGAAGGACTTTGGTCTGAAATTAATATGTAAGCACAAGGAATATCTCTGTTCTCAGCAAATGCTTTGGCTGTTTCAAAAATTGAAATCAGGTGCATTCCCCAGGCAGCACGGGACTTTTTAAAATATTCATCAATCGGATTATTGGTAAGTGGTTTGTAAAAGCCAAGCGTTTTGTGTTGCACCTGTAAGCTGGACGAAAGTACACCCCATTCCCAATTTGTATAGTGGCTTCCAACTGTGATAATGCTTTGATTGGCATTAAAGTAATGTGTTAAAATTTCAAGGTTTTGAAGGCGGTATCGTTTTACCAGTTCCTCCTTATTCATTGAAAGTCCTTTCAATCCTTCCAGAAAAATATCGCAGAAATTGCGGTAAAAATCTTTGGTGATTTGTTTGATTTCCTTTTCTGTTTTTTCAGGAAAAGAATTTCTCAGATTTTTTTCAATTACTTTTTTACGGTAACCAATGACATAATAAAACAGATAGAATAATCCATCTGAAATAACATAGAGCATAGAAAACGGAATCAGCGAGAATAAAGCCTCGGTTGCTCTGAAAATGTAGTAGATAATTAGCTGCATTGCAGCAAAGCTAATATAAATCAGGAAGAAGATTTAAGCCTTAATTTTTCTACTTTTGTCAAATACATGAATCAGAATTTAGATCCCAGCAGCGAAAGCCAGTTACCTATTGACAAGGAAATAGAAAGAGCCTTGCGCCCTGTTGATTTTGGTGAGTTTGCAGGACAGGACAGCGTAGTTGAAAATCTGAAAATATTTGTAAAAGCTGCCCGTCAGCGTGGCGAATCACTTGACCATGTTCTGTTACACGGCCCTCCCGGATTAGGAAAAACAACATTGGCTCACATCATCGCGAATGACTTGGGCGTGAATATCCGAATTACTTCAGGCCCCGTTCTTGACAAGCCGGGCGACCTTGCCGGTTTGCTTACCAACTTGCAACCGAATGATGTTTTGTTCATTGATGAAATCCATCGCCTGAGTCCTATTGTGGAAGAATATCTTTATTCTGCAATGGAAGATTACCGCATTGATATTATGATTGAAAGCGGTCCGAATGCACGTT
>CAMDBK010000295.1 GCA_945889235.1 Chitinophaga pinensis | reverse complement strand
AAATATTTCTTTTTTCACTGCTCCTTATTCTTGTTGCAGGAGGAATTTTTGTTATTAACCTGATTTGGTTCAAGCCCTTCAGCATTAATCATTTTTACGAAAAAATATTTATTGAGTACGCACTGGAAGATCCTGAAATCCTTAGCCAGTTAAGGATATTGGAAGGAATGGGAATTAATTTTCATAACGATGATCTGACTGATATTTCAAACGCGCGTGTGCTTAATCTGAAAAAGAAAGTTGACTGGAATTATAAAACGCTGCTTGAATATAACCGTGAAAAATTAAGCAAAGAGCAACAGCTTTCTTATGATATTTTAAAGTGGTTTCTGGATGATGCGGTAAGAAGAGAAGAGTTTATGTATCACGATTATATTATTACGCAGTTGCAGGGTGTTCACATGGATTTACCTGATTTTATGGTGAACGTACATCAAATCAATTGCAAGGAAGATGCAGAGAATTACATTGCCCGACTTTCAAAGTTTGACACCAAATTTGAGCAGTTGCTTGAACAACTTGTTATTCGTGAACAAAAGGAAATAATTCCTCCGCGCTTTGCCGTTGAAAAAGCATTGAAACAAACGCAGGAGTTTATTAAAGACAGCGCACAAAAAAATATTCTGTTCACTTCATTTGTGTCAAGAACTGAGGTAATAAAAAGCCTGAGTGCAGAAGAGAAGACAGATTTACAACAAAAGGCATTAGCAGAAATAAATAAAACAGTTTACCCTGCTTACCGCAGTCTTGAAAAGTACCTTGTTAAGTTAGTGGATAAATCAACTGCTGTGGATGGCGCATGGAAATTACCTAACGGTGATAAATGGTATGCATTTCAGTTGCGGAGCAATACTACAACAGATATGACACCCGAAGAAGTTTACCAGCTAGGTGTTTCGGAGGTTGACAGAATAGAAAAGGAAATGCGCGCTATCCTTGACAGCATTGGTGTTCCCGATACCGGTTCGGTGGGAAGTATTTTAGATTATTTTGCAAAAGAGACGAAGTTTCTTTACCCCGATGATGCAACAGGAAAAGCGCAATGCTTAAAAGATTATCAAACAATTATTGATAACATTGATGAGAACCTGGAAAATATTTTTGACATCCGCCCGAAGATGGGAGTGAAGGTTGAAGCTGTTCCTGAATTTAAACAGAATGGTGCACCCGGTGCCTATTATAATGCTCCGGCAATGGACGGAACGCGTCCCGGAATTTTTTATGCCAACATGCGCAGCATGGCTGAAATACCTAAATTCGGAATGCGCACCTTGAGTTATCATGAAGCTATTCCCGGGCACCATTTCCAGATTGCCATTCAGCAGGAATTAACAGGAGTACCTACATTCAGGAAAGTTTTGCCCTTTACCGCTTATGCCGAAGGATGGGCTTTGTATGCTGAACGTCTGGCATGGGAATATGGTTTTCAAAAAGACCCCTACAATAATTTAGGGCGCTTGCAGGGCGAGATTTTCCGTGCGGTGCGTTTGGTTGTAGATGTTGGAATACACCATAAACGCTGGACACGCGAGCAGGCAATTGATTATATGATTGAAAAAACCGGAATGCCTGAAGGTGATGTGGTGGCGGAAATTGAACGTTACATTGTTTGGCCCGGACAAGCCTGTGCTTACAAAGTAGGTCAGCTGAAAATTCTGCAATTACGTGAATACGCTAAAAAAGAATTAGGCGATAAATTCTCAATCAAAGAATTCCACAATGTGGTTTTGAAGAATGGTTCTATGCCGTTGAGTATTCTTGAAGAAGTGGTGAAAGATTATGTGAAGTCGAAAAAATAATTACTGTTTTTCTTCAAACCCCAGCAGTTTGCTTATGCGTGTCCACGCCTCGTTGCGGTTGTATTCGTATTTTTCAGTATCCTCTGCTGAACCTGATTCTGAATAGGCATTCAGGTATTTCGCCTGATTTTTTAAGTAACCTAAAATAACTACCATATCAGTAACAAATGATTTGTCGCTTGCTTCAGTTAAAAATCCGCTTTCGAGCAACTTGTTATACTGAGTAACCATTAATTCAAGTGAATTAATTTGTTCCTGTGAAAGTTGTTTTACCAGGTCTGCTTTGTAGCACTCACCGGCATAAGCATCAGATACTGTTCCTAATGCCAGATAAGTATTATAAAGCAGCAGGCCTGAACTTGAACCAAATGTTTCAAGGGCGGCATCTTTTCCTTTTTGTGCATACGTTGAATTGACTACTAAAAGAGAGGTGAGTAGGAGTGTGTAGATAATTTTCATGGTGTTAGATTTATTTGGTTTGACAATTATAAGGATAAAAACAAATCAGCCTTTAAACAACATTCCCGACATAGCTGTAGCAAGATTTTGTGGAGCAAGTTTTGCACCCACTGCACCCAATTTATTAAAGAGCCCGGGAATAATAACTGCTTTGCGTTTCAGCGTTCCGTTAACGGCAATGCGTGCTACGCTTTCAGCTGACATCAGGTATTTCTTGTTGTCGTTCCAGATTTTATCCATTTTGGCTGGTTCAAAAAACTGGCTTTCGGTTGGACCGGGACACAAGGCAGAAACAGAAATGTTAGACTTGCGTAATTCAAAGCGAATGCCCTGCGAAAAGAAAAGCATGAATGCTTTGGATGCAGCATATACTGACATTTTAGGAACAGGTTGGTAGGATGCTGTACTTGCCGTATTCAATAAATAACAACGATGTTCTTTGCCTTTATTACGGGCAATAAATTCATAAGCCATACGCACCATAACTTCATTGTTAAGTTGCATGGTCATAAGATGGTCTTCCAACGGTACTTTATAAAATTTTCCGTAGGCACCTCTTCCTGCATTGTTAACCAGAAAGTTTACCGATAGCCCACGTTTTTCTACTTCACTAAACAACTCGGTATGACTGTTTGCGTTCAGTAAATCAATGGCTATGGTTTGTACATCAATTCCTGTTTCTGAGAGTTCTGTTGCTAATTCATTCAACAGGTTTTTGCTGCGTGCAACAAGAATTAAATTGTGTTTACGTTCAGCCACTTCACGGGCAATAGCTTTGCCAATTCCTTTGCTGGCTCCGGTTATTAGGGTGTAGTGGTTCATTTAAAGAGTTTAGAAAGTTTAGAAAGTTGTAAAGTTTAGAATGTTAATTTTCTACTTCAACTGAACCTGCAAAATATACGGATCAAAAACCTGTGAAATGTATAGCTTGTTATTAACGATTAGTGCGGTGGATGATGCGCTGATGCGGTAACCATCATCAGTAAACAACAGTTTGTATTCACCGGTTTTGCGGTTGTAGCTGTGTACCTGTGATGGTGATTTTTTGTCTGCTGATTTAACGTGTTTCAAAAACTTAAGCATGTTGGGATGTGAGGTAAAAATCAATTCATCTTCATAGAAAATAATATTGTCCTCACCCGGAACTTCCGCAAGAGTTTTGCGATTGCTCAGATTCCCGTCTGGTTCTCGCTTATACGAAAACAGTTTATTGCTTCTTGAAGTGGCAACATAAACACAGCTATCGTCAACAGCAACGCCATTGGCATATATTAAACCATCTGCAACTTTTTTCCATAGCTTTAATTCTGAATCGTAAAACACAATGTTACTGCGTTTCATTTTCCAAAGCTGCTCCCAGATATTGTTTCGCTTTCCTGCATCATTGCTTGCATAGATATCTCCTTTCTCGGT
>CAMDBK010000294.1 GCA_945889235.1 Chitinophaga pinensis | reverse complement strand
GGATTATAAAGAGAAATAATATTTGAAATAGTTTTAGTGTTTCCGTGAACGGTGTTCACTGTTATACCTTTTACTTTCCTTATTTTTTTTAAAACCGGGAGATTTATCTTTTTATAAACCTTAAGAAATATATCCTTTTTATCTGCCTGTTTCATATCACTAAGTTTCAAAAAGCCCTTGCCATCTTCTGCGCCCAATTCTGAAAAAATATCTTCTGTGATATTCACCACCTCTCCTATCTTCAATGAACTGTTAAAACTTCCGCAAATGCCAAGGTTAATTACAGCATCGTATTTTTTTTCTGATAATGCTTTCGTGAGTTGGAAAGTTGTTGCCACCATTCCTACTCCTGTTATAAGTACATAGGGTTTATTCTCCATTGAGCTGATACTCTTTAACAACGGAGCTATTTCCTTCTTTGTAGCGGCAACTAATAAAATTTTCACAAGGCAAATGTATTGCAAAAGTGAACGCATTACAGGTAACTTTCTAACTTTCTAACTTCTGACTTTCTAACTTCTTATATTTGCGCCTCAAAATTTTATAAATGGTTTACATCACACGAAAAGAACATTTTAACGCTGCTCACAAGCTGGAAAACCCTGAATGGAGCAAAGAAAAAAACGAAGAAGTATTCGGCAAATGCGCTAATCCCAACTGGCACGGACATAATTACACTGTGTTGGTTACAGTAAAAGGTGAGCCCGACCCGGGAACAGGTTTTATTGTAAACCTGAAACACCTTAGTGAATTAATTCGCAAGAAAATAACTGATAAGATGGACCACAAAAACCTGAATCTTGATGTGGACTTTATGCTTGGCGTTAAACCTTCCACTGAAAATGTTGCTATAAAAATATGGGAGCAGTTGCATGAAGATATCAGCAATCTTGGTTGTCAGCTGCATTGCATAAAGTTATTAGAGACTGAAAATAATTCAGCAGAATATTACGGATAAAAGCCTCACCCCGTCCTGCAATACTGCGGGATGAAAAGAAAAAGCACTATGGCAAACCACGATGAAGATTTGGATTTCGGTTATAAAAAAATAGACCGCTATAATTCAAAAAAAACAAAAAAACTTTCTAAAAATTACCTGAGTGTTTTGGAAGGAATTGGTGAAAACACGGAGCGTGAAGGCTTGGTAAAAACTCCTGAACGCGTTGCTAAAGCCATGCAATTTCTTACGCATGGTTATGAACTTGACCCGGAAGAAATTTTGCGTTCTGCATTATTTAAAGCAGACCACAACCAGATGGTGATTGTAAAAGACATTGAAATGTATTCGCTGTGCGAACATCACCTTCTGCCCTTTTTCGGTAAAGTTCACTTAGCCTATATTCCTAACGGACATATTGTTGGGTTAAGTAAATTGCCCCGCGTAGTGGATGCATTTGCAAGACGGTTACAAGTTCAGGAACGGCTTACTGACCAAATACGTGACAGCCTGCAAAAAACATTGAACCCGCTTGGAGTGGCTGTGGTTATTGAGGCTTCGCACCTGTGCATGCAAATGCGCGGAGTACAGAAACAAAATTCTGTTACTACTACTTCAGCATTTACCGGTGAGTTTTTAAATGAAACTACCAGAGCAGAATTTATTAGTTTAATTTCAGCAAAACTGCACTAAATGAAAGCATATTTATTTCCCGGACAAGGCTCACAATTTGTTGGCATGGCAAAAGATATTTACGAGCATTCTGCAGAAGCAAAAGTGCTGTTTGAAAAAGCCAATGAACTACTTGGTTTCCGCATTACAGACATTATGTTTTCAGGAACAGATGAAGAGTTGAAACAAACCAAAGTAACACAACCTGCTATTTTTCTGCACTCTGTTATACTTGCTAAAACATTGGGTGAAAACTTTCAGCCGCAAATGGTGGCAGGACATTCGCTCGGTGAGTTTTCGGCACTTACTTCAATTGGTGTTTTAAGTTTTGAAGACGGATTGACTTTGGTTTCGAAACGCGCACAGGCTATGCAAAAGGCTTGCGAATCTACTCCTTCTACTATGGCTGCTATTCTTGGGCTAGAAGATGATGTGGTGGAGCGGGTTTGTGCAGAAATTACAGATGAAGTGGTAGTTCCTGCCAACTATAATTCACCGGGACAATTAGTTGTTTCAGGCTCATTAAAAGGAATTGAAATTGCCTGCGAAAAACTGAAAGCAGCTGGTGCAAAACGTGCGCTGGTTTTGAATGTTGGCGGTGCATTTCACTCACCACTGATGCAACCCGCAAAAGAAGAATTGCAGCAAGCCATTGAATCAACTATGTTCAACACTCCTTCTTGCCCGGTTTACCAGAACGTAAGTGCATCACCAATATTAAATGCACTTCACATAAAAGCAAATATTATTCTGCAACTGACCGCGCCTGTGCGCTGGACACAAACGATGAAACAGATGCTTGCCGATGGAGCCACTTCATTTACAGAAGTTGGCCCGGGTACTGTGTTACAGGGACTGGTTAAAAAAGTAAACCGTGAAGTTGTGACTGCTTCGGCTTAAGCCTACGTCATGCTGAACTTGTTTCAGCATCTTAATTATCAAGACCCTGAAACAAGTTCAGGGTGACGAGGGTTAATGATTACCGAAATTAAAATTCAGTCCAAGGGTAATGAAGTTGATATCATAACCTACTTCCCCAAACACACCTACTGAAGGTTTGAAATAATAACAGGCGCCAACAAATCCGCCAAAATGGGGGTACACTCTGAAGGCATCAATGTTATTGTTAGGATCATCGCCATCATCGTAAATATTAAATCTTACGCCTGCCGAAACACCCGCATACGTATCTAATTTATCAACGCCCCAGTTGTGGTGCCATGCACTGCGCGCAGCAACAATAAAATTGTGCCACGAGTAATCATAGTTAGAACCCCAGATATACCCGTAACGGTATCTTTGAAAGGTATAACCAAAAGTTCCGCCCAAGGTAACAACACCGGGTCCTGCCTGCCATATTCCGGTTTCGAAATTAACTTTTACTCCCGGTGAAAAACCGGCATAACCGTAATACCTGTTTGCCATTCCTAAACCAAAACCAAGTACGCTTGAACCTTTGGTAACAGGGCCGTCTGCCATTGCTGTTGTTGAAGCAAACAGACTTATTATCAACGCTATTAAACTGATTTTATTAAGAATGTTTTTCATGATTATTTTTTTATTTCGGATGCGAAATTATTAAAAAACCATATCATCAAAATGATTAGTTATTAACGCTGATGTTTGAATAATTATATAATTTTGACCACTAACCAAAAATGAAAAAATGAAAAAAATAATTCTTTCAATTATCTTAATTATTTCTACGCTTACTATTTATGCTCAAACCATGCAAAGCAGTTTCTGCATTGGCATTATTGGAATGGGCAAAAATACATGGCTGATGAACAAAAATATTTTTGATCGCGCCAACAGCGAGCAGGAAGTAGAAGCTTCATTGGGCACAAGTTTCGGAATAACGATGAGTACTAATTTTACAAAGAATGTTGGTATTGGTTTAGATGTTTTGTATGCAACCCATAACCAGAAATTTAACGGAACAACTGATATCATCACCAAAACTCCCTATAATTCAAAAGTGCACTTTTCAAGTATTGATATTCCACTTTACCTTCGCCTGAGCACCAATGGTGGCGCTTACTTTGAGTTTGGCTCTTACTTCAGCAT
>CAMDBK010000293.1 GCA_945889235.1 Chitinophaga pinensis | reverse complement strand
TTTTTTGAAATTATTCTGTTGGCAAGTAAAAATCCAACCAACAATAATCCCGACATGATTACCAACGAAATTGTAATGCCTTCCGCCAAATCTTCGCTTTCTATATTGGAGCGGGTGATAACAATTCCGTAATTTTTACCGTCTTTACTAAAAGAAGATTTTAATTGCCGGAAAGGAAGCATCTCCGCTTCTGAGGAATCATAACCATAGACATCCGTAAACTCATCTTTTATAAGTTCATCTTTAGCAAGAATAGAAATCTTTACATCGTCATCGGCATTATTGTAATAATGCAGTTCGGTGCTGTCTTTTAAAACAAAACGGCTTTCCACCGTTTTCTTTTGTGAAAGCAATGATTCATCCACGTTTTCATTCACCTGTTTTACAATAATGGAATGAAATACAAACCCGCTGATTACCAACACAGGTAATAGAAATAGTAAATAATAAAGCGTTGAGCGGTTAAGTAGTTTCAATTCGTTTTGAAATTATAACCCATTCCGTAAATGGTTTGAATGTAATCTGCGCTGCCGCATTCAATCATTTTTTTTCTCAGGTTTTTTATGTGTGTGTAAAGAAAATTATACGTATCGCTCTGGTCAATATTATCTTCCCACAAGTGTTCTACAATTGCGGTTTTAGAAATTACGCGATTTTTATTGGCAAGAAAATATATAAGCAAATCGTATTCTTTTTGTGTGAGCGTAATTTCTTTTTCGTTTACCCACGTGCGTTTTGCTGTAGTATCCACTTTAATTTCATTCATAACCACAAGATCGGTTCCGTCAAAATTTTTTCTCCGCAAAATGGCTTGTATCCTGGCGTTCAGTTCAGGTAAATGAAAGGGCTTGGTGAGGTAATCATCTGAACCTAGTTGCAAACCTTTCAACTTGTCATCCAATGAATCTTTCGCTGAAATAATGATAATTCCTGCAGGTGATTTTTTTTCTTTCAGTTCTTTCACAATCTGCAAGCCGCTACCATTTGGAATGGTGATATCCACCACAATGCAGTCATAGCCATACATCATTATTTTTTCAGAAGCCGAAAAATAGTCTGTTGCTGTTTCGCATAAATATCCTTCAGAGGAAAGATATTTCTTAATGGCATCCAGCAGCGATGGCTCGTCTTCAATAATCAGTATTTTCAAAATTGAAAATTTTGGATAAAGATAGACCGAAGATTGTGTTTATTTTCTGTAGAAGAAATTTCACCCATCTTCAGTATTACTTCACAATCATAATTTACTTTCGTGCAGTTATCATCTAAGGGGGCAAATAGAGAAGCCATTAATGAATGACAATTTATTCTATGACAAACTATAAAATATCACTTCTGTTTGCATTATTCATTGCATCAGTGTCATATTCATTTGCCCAAACCAAAACCGTAACCGTATCAGGACTGATAAACGATAAAGCTGCAAAAACAGCATTGCCGTTTGTGAATGTGGTTTTAAAAACGGAGAAGGATACCATTTTTATAACCGGAACTGTAAGCAATGAAGAAGGAAGGTTTACACTTTCGGGAATTAAACCGGGTAATTATTTCATGGAAGTTTCTTACGTTGGATATATCATTAAACGTCAGTCCTTATTTGTTGGAACACTTTCAGAATTTCTGGAAGTTCCACCCGTTGAATTAGAAAGCAATCTTGTTTTAAGCGAAGTAATTGTAACAGATAAACAGGATGAAGTAAGTGGAAAAATGGATAAAAAAACATTTGCCGTTGAAGATAATATCAGCCAAAGCGGAGGCTCTGTTTTGCAGACCATGCAAAACCTGCCAGGCGTTACAGTGCAGGATGGTAAAGTAGCTTTGCGCGGCAATGATAAGGTTGCCATTCTGATAGATGGTAGGCAAACTGCATTGACAGGAATGGGAGGTCAATCGGGCTTAGACAATATTCCTGCATCTGCTATTGAAAAAATAGAAATCATCAATAATCCATCCGCTAAATATGATGCAAATGGAAATGCAGGTATCATCAATATCATTTACAAAAAGAATAAAAGTGATGGATTTACCGGCAAGGCAGGATTGGGAGGTGGCTTGGGATCGTTTTGGATACGAAAAGAAAACCTGCCTACTATTCGACCGCAATATCAGTTTACGCCAAAAATAAATCCATCGCTCTCGCTTAATTACAGAAAAGGAAAGATTAATATTTTTTTTCAGGGAGATTATCTCTATACCGAAACGCTTAACAAAAATGAATTTGTAACGCGAACGTATGATGACGGAACTATTATTCAGCAGCAAACCAAGCGTAACCGGAATACCCATTTTGCAACAGCAAAAGCAGGTGTTGACTGGAATATGAATGAACATAATATGCTTACCGTTTCTGGTTTATTTGGCACTGAAAAAATTATTGATCGGGGCGATGAACCGTTTTTTAATGTTGATTTTTCACAGCGTCTGCGGCTTTGGCAGTTTCTTGAAGATGAATTGAAAACCACCGTAATGGCATCGGCAGCATACCAGCATAAATTTAAACAACCCGGTCACTTGCTTAATATGGGTTTCAACTATACATTTCATCGTGAGGATGAGAAATATTTTTTTGATAACATCCTGCCCACCTTTTCCGGTAAAGATGCATTTGCATTAATATCAGACGAGCATGTAGCTGATGTGAATGTGGATTATGTTCGTCCGCTTAAATATGGACGTATAGAAGGTGGTTCTAAATTTCGCTGGCGCGATATTCCTACCAATATGAAATTTATTCCGGGTCTTAATTCTCCGCTTGATACTAATGCAGGGGGAGCTGCAATGTATAAAGAAATTATCCCCGCACTTTATGGAAATTATGTTTTTGAAAGTAAAAAATATGAGGCTGAGGTTGGCTTGCGTGTTGAATATGTGAAGCTGAACTATTATGTAAATCCAAACCATCCAACGTATAAAAGCGATGGATATAATTATACCCAGCCTTTTCCGAATGTTCGCCTTGCCTATAAAATAAATGAAAATAATAAGCTTTCCATTTTTTACAACCGCAGGGTAGACAGGCCAAACGAAGTTGACATTCGTATTTTTCCAAAATATGACGATGCTGAAATTATCAAAGTCGGAAATCCTGCTCTTAATCCACAGTTCACCAACTCATTTGAGTTAGGCTATAAAACCAATTGGAAGAAAGGGTATTTATATACAGCTGCGTATTATCGTTTTGTGGACGGAACTATTACACGTATTTCCAGCACAGTTCCCAACAGCACACTTATTTATTCCATCTTCCAAAATGCAAAGCGAAGCTATACATCAGGTCTGGAGATTATGCTTTCACAGGATATTGCCAAATGGTTTTCCTTCAATTTCAATGCAAACGCTTATTATAACGTGATAGACGCATTCACAATAGAGAATATGTATCCCGTTGAAAATACATTTTCTGCTGTCAGACAAAACATGTTTTCGGGTAACGCAAAGTTGAATGCGGTTTTCCATCTTCCCCAAAATTTTGATGTGCAGGCAACAGCCATTTATCTGGCACCCGATATTATTCCGCAGGGTAAAATAGCTCAACGTTTCTCATTGGATATTGGCATAAAAACCAAAATTCAAAAAGGTAAAGGAGAGTTATATCTCAATGCCACCGACATTGCAAATACCATGATTATTAAAAAACAAATTCAGGGAGCGGGGTTCAATTATATCACTACGGACTATTATGAAACACAGGTAATCC
>CAMDBK010000292.1 GCA_945889235.1 Chitinophaga pinensis | reverse complement strand
TACAATGGCAAAAATCTTTTGGTGGGACATATGTGGAAGAAGCATATTCAATTCAACAAACCCAGGACGGAGGCTATATAGTTTGCGGTATAAAACATTCAAATGATGGAGACATTATAGATCCTGTAGGGTATCATTCAATTGGAGATTATTGGATTCTAAAACTTAGCAATTCTGGAAGTATTGAATGGCAAAAAGTTTTAGGTGGGACTTTTGGGGATATCCCTTATTCTGTTCAACAAACTTCAGATGGAGGATATATTGTCACTGGACGCACAGATTCACAAAACGGGGACATATCGGGTAATAATGGGAACAGAGATTGTTGGATTATAAAACTAGATGCTTCAGGAAATATAGAATGGAAAAAATGTTATGGTGGCTCTCAATCAGAAATAGCTTATTCTATAATTCAAACTAATGATTTAGGTTATTTATTTGTCGGACAAACTAATTCAAATGATGGTGATGTAAATGGATGGCACGGAAATAAAGACATCTGGATTGTTAAATTAGACAATTCCGGAAATATTTCATGGCAAAAATGTTACGGAGGAATAGAAGATGAAGAAGCCTATTCAGTAATTAAATCGCCAAACGGAGGATACATTATAACAGGTTATACAGAATCAAATGATGGGAATATAACTCTCAACCATGGCGGGTTAGGTGATGTTTGGGTTATTAAAATTGACAATTCCGGTAATTTACAGTGGCAAAAATGTTATGGCGGTTCAGAGGGTGAAGTTGGAAATACAATCCAAGCAACTCAAGATAATGGATATATTATATCAGGAAGCACTCGTTCCAATGATGGAGATATAAATATAAATCATGAAAGTGTTAGTGATGCTTGGCTAATAAAAATAGACAACATCGGAACAGTACAATGGGAAGGTTGCTATGGAGGAACAGATGGTGAGTTTAATACAACCGTAATCCAAGACCAGCAAGGAAGATATATTTTTGCCGCAAATACAAATTCAAACGATGATAATGTAAACGGAAATCATGGTGATTATGACTTTTGGCTAGTTAAATTATCTGATATTACTCTCATTAATTCTCAGATTGCAACATGTGGTACATGTAATGGAATGGCAACTGCAGTGCCAACAACAGGGACACCTCCTTACATATATGAGTGGAGCGGTGGACAAAATACTAGTTCAGTTACTGATTTATGCAGTGGTCTTAATACTGTTACAATTACAGATGCTCTAGGAGGTGTTTCTGAAGGTTATTTTACTGTTATTAATAGTGACCTCATATTATCATTAGCTCAAACAGGCGCTTCGTGTTCGTCCTGTCCTAATGATACAATCACCCTAATACCTTCAGGCGGTATTGGACCTTACACTTATTCCTGGCAGGGATTAGCAGACACTACTAATATAATTACCGAAATATCACCATATAACTTGATTATTGGATGTGTCACAGATCTTACGGGATGTGTTGTTTGCGACACGATTTACACATCAGTTGTCGGCATTAACGAAATAGAAAAATCTGTGGAAGGCTTACGAATTATTCCAAATCCTGTAACGCAAACTTCAACTATAACTTGGCAACAGATAAGAAATCAAAAAACTTCAATTAAGCTTATAGATATTACAGGCAAGGAACTAATAATTCTTGCAGAGGATATGTTTTTAAAGGGTAGTAATTCTGTATCATTATTTAGAAATCAGATTTCAGTTATAGATGGTTTATATTTTATCAAAATAGAATCAGGAGAATATATAGAAACAAAAAAGATTCTACTTAAGAAATAGGTAGTTATCTGTAAAACTTCAACTTTAATTCAATACTCCCCCTCCCAACCCCTTACCCCGCCTACGTTTCCGAATGTTCAATCGCCCAACAGCCTAAATCACAAGGCTGAATAACCAACTTAGTAGGGCGAAGCAACAATTTTATCCGAAAAAATGGCTTCCCCCTGCTTGATTGCGGCTTCCCCCGCCTTGATTGTAGCTTCCCTCTGCTTGATTGTTTCTTCCGTTTTATTGAGAGTGTCTTCCCCTTTTGGGGTTATTGGTTCCCTGTATTAATTCTCTGTTTCCAACTTCTTGATTGCAACATCCCATTGATTGTGTAGTTACTTAACACCATTGCATTTTTATGCCATAGAGTAGCTTGTTGTTTTGAGGTATTATGGTTTTTATTCCCCGTATTTTTTAACATTTTTTAACATTTTTTAAGAATTTTTAACAGTGTTACAGTTGCGTGGCACTAAGGCATGCGATAATTTTGTCGCCATTAATTTAAAACCTTAAAAACATGAAACCAATTGCAAGAGATTATGAAATGACCGACCCTGAACTGGTCTTAAAAAGTCAGGATGTAGATGACAGCATTGACCGTGACATTGCTGAATTTTCAACGCGCGGTTACACACCCGCCAAAAAAGCTGCCTTTGAGTTGGCCATCACTACTTTTGATGGTATGCCCAGCGACAATTATTTGCTGGGACAGCAGGAAGAAAAAACGCAGACGAAAAACACGGTGCGCAGGGCTTGCGAGAAAAAGATAAACCTTGTATTAACGGCAGTGGAGAATGTTTACGGACAAGACAGTGCGCAGTACAATCTGTTTACCGAAGACAAATCGCTTTCGCAACTCAGCGACCCGCAACTGCTGCGCTACATGGAAGACTTTGCCGACAGTACTAACGAGCATCTTGCTGATTTGGCTGACGAGGGTGTTACAGCTGCCACCGTTGCCGAACTTAACAGTCTGCGCACCGACTTTAACAACGCTCTTAAAGCGCAGCGCAAAGCCGAAAAAGACCGCAACACCGGCAACAGCAACCGCATAAAAGCAGGTAACGCGCTTTACAAGCTGCTGGTAAAATACTGCAACACGGGCAAAGACATCTGGTTTGGCGTTGATGAAAGTAAGTACAACGATTATGTAATTACCGATGCACCTGCCGGAAATCCTAACCTGTTCACAGGAACGACAGCAGGCAATACGGTTGTAAACGTGCTCAACAGTTCTAATTCAAATTATGTAATAGGTAAAACATTGCGCTTAAAAAACACTACTTCAGGACCTGCAATAGGTGGTTTATTTTTTTACACGGCTATGAATATAGGTGATGGCTGGAGTGGAATGGGTGTTAACCTAAACCCCGGACAGGAAACAACTTTTGCGCTTGATGGTATGAATTTCCGTCCCTGCTTTAACATTCAAAATCAGGGACCGAATGAACAGACGTATGAAGTGGAGATTTTGTAAGACTCAGTAATCGGTATTCGGTGATCGGTAAAACAGCCGTTACCTGCAACAATGAATACCGATTACTGATTACTGGTAACTGGTAACTGGTTACTGGTTACTTTATAACCACCCCTGTAGCCTCAAACACCAGCGCCACTTCAGGCTCGGTAATTTTAGCAATCTCTTCTTTTGATAAGCCCTCATCTTCGGCATAGTGTTGCAGCATCTCCACTGCGGTGGTATCAAAAGAGGCAGCGCCTTTAAAGGTTACTGTTTTACCATCGCAATCTTTGGGAACAAAAAAACTGTAGTCTTTAAACGTAACACGCATTTCTTCGCTGTTGCCCAGGTCAACCGTCATCCAGCAACCTTTCTTTTTGCACACTGTGTTTACTTTGCTTTCCACCACTACATCGTTGGCTTTGCCCTGCAACGCAAGTTCTTTCAATTGTGAAGCAGGAATTACATTTTCA
>CAMDBK010000291.1 GCA_945889235.1 Chitinophaga pinensis | reverse complement strand
CGGAGAAATATTAGTTGGCGCTGTTATCTATTTTACTGACCTTAAAAAAGGCTGCACCACTGACCAGAATGGTGATTACCTGATTTCAAATTTACCGGAAGGAAAATATTTAGTGGAAGTAAAGTTTTTAGGTTATGCTTCAAAAGTTTTAAAAATTGATATCAGCGGAAACACAAAATTAAATGTGGAAATGACTGAGACTTTTACAGAAATACATGAACTGGTGGTTACCGGTGTTTCACATGCAACTGAGGTTGCACAAAACCCTGTGCCTTCATCCATTGTGGGTAAAAGTATTCTGCTTGAAAACAGTTCAACTAATTTAATTGATGCCATTTCAAAACAACCCGGTATAAGCCAGGTCACAACTGGTGCAGCTGTTTCAAAGCCTGTTATTCGTGGGCTGGGCTATAACCGTGTTATCATTTTAAACAACGGTTTGCGGCAGGAAGGACAACAGTGGGGAGATGAACACGGAATTGAAATTGATGAATATTCAGTTGACCGCACCGAAATAATAAAGGGCCCCGGAAGCCTTATGTATGGCTCAGATGGAATGGCAGGGGTAATAAATTTCATTGCTCCAAAACCGATAGATGATGGAAAAATAATCGGCAACATTCAATCAAATTATCAGACCAATAATGGCTTAATCGGTAATTCAATTATGACTGCCGGAAACATAAAAGGATTTGACTGGCTTGCGTGCGGAAGCAGGAAAGATGCCCATGCCTATTCCAATGCTTATGATGGAAAAGTTTACAATTCAGGTTTCAATGAAACAGACTACAACGCTATGATTGGGTTGAATAAAAAATGGGGATACACGCATCTTACGTATAGTTCATTTAATCAGCACATCGGCATGGTAGAAGGCGACCGTGATAGCACCGGAGCATTTATAAAACAGGTTGCGATAAATGACAGTACTATTGATGAAACACCTGCGACTTCATCAGATTTAAATAACTATTTGTTAGCTGTACCAAAACAATTTATAACTCACAACCGCTTTGCTTCACAGAGTTATTTTATTCTGGGAAAATCAAGATTATCGCTCAATTTATCATGGCAGCAAAATCGTAGGCGTGAATACGGAAATGTGATTTATCCCGACCAATATCAATTGTACTTTTTGCTCAACACTTATACCTATGATGTAAAATATTCACTGCCCGAAATGGCAGGCTTTGAAAGTACCATAGGCATAAACGGAATGCAGCAAAGCAACAGCAATAAAGGAAAAGAATTCATTATCCCGGAATATTCCTTGTTTGATTACGGTGTATTTGCATTGACAAAAAAATCATTCGGAAAATTCAGTATCAGCGGTGGAGCCCGGTTCGACCAACGTTTTATTTCATCACAATCGCTGAGGATTGATACGCTGGAGAAATTCAAATCATTCAACAGAAACTTTTCTAATGTTGCAGCAAGTCTTGGCGGAACTTATGCTATTACAAAAGGCTTGCTGCTAAAGCTTAATCTTTCACGCGGATTTCGCGCTCCCAATGCTTCAGAACTTGCTGCCAATGGAAAACACGAAGGAACATTGCGTTATGAATATGGCAACAATAATCTTAAACCCGAAACAAGTTTTCAGATTGATGCAGGAATGAATTTTTCATCTGAACACGTTACTGTTGACCTTTCTCTTTTCAGGAATTCAATTCAGAATTATATTTACCTGCAACGGATTTCAAGTATGCTTGGAGGTGATAGTATTGTAGATGCAAATGACCCCGTTCCTACGTACCAATACAAACAGGGAAATGCTGTTCTTACAGGAGGTGAATTATCAGTTGACATTCACCCGCATCCTTTGGACTGGCTAAACGTTGAGAATTCTTTTTCCTATGCGGAAGGTATTAACCGCGGGCAATCCGACAGCTCAAAATATCTTCCTTTTATACCACCTGCACATTACCAGAGTGAACTTCGTGCAAACCTTGGTAAAGAATGGACTAATTTTAAAAATACGTATCTTAAAATGCAGTTCGATTATTATTTTGCGCAGAAAAAAGTATTGCTTGAAAACAATACAGAAACTAATTCACAATCTTATTTTCTGCTAAATGCAGGAGCCGGAACAAATGTGGTTTCTAAGAAAGGAAATGTTTTGTTCTCGGTTTACTTTTTTGCGAATAATATTTTAAACACAACGTATCAAAATCATCTGAGCAGGATACGATATGCACCTGAAAACCTTGCAACAGGACGAATGGGAGTATTTAACATGGGAAGAAATTTCAGCATAAAACTGGTTATTCCTTTGGTTATAAAAAAGTAATTTAGCGGTGATTAATAAACTAAGAATGCAGAAATATTCTTTACTACTTGTAGTTTTCTTTTTCACAGCATCTGCAATTTCATGCCGCAAAACCGATGATACAAAACCTTTTTTTGAAATAATTTCTCCATCAGATGCAGATATGCTTCTTTTAACCGACACCATTTTTTTTCAGGCGGCATTTCATGACAACGAAGAATTAAGCCAATTCAGGATTGAAATAAAAAACAATTTTGTTGAAAATCCTGATTCTCTTCCTGCATGGAAATTGATTTTTGTTAACACACTTACAGGAAAAAATGAAACATTACAGGAACAAATCGTTATTCCCGATACTGTTTTTTCGGGTGCGTATTATTTTATTGTAAAATGTACAGACTTTAACGGCAACGAAACCGCTGCCGATACTACAGAACTATTAATTCAATAAAATTAATTGCTTTTCTTAAACACCATTCTTACAAAGTAGGTGTCGAAATTAAGTACCATCTCCAACCCAATATCCATGCGCCCCGGGTCGGTTTTGTAGCGTGTATTATAGAAACCGAAATACTTATCCTTTTCACCTCTCTTCATTCCCGGAAAATCTTCTGTTACAAACCAATCTACAGGATGACAGGGCGATAAATCTTTTTTAATTTTTTCAAAGGTGAGAAGTGCCTCCTGATATTCCTGTGTTTTAATAAAAATCTGTTCGCATTTGATGTGTGATTCTGCTTGTTGCAAAGTTGCTTTAGATGCACCAGGAAGTTTTTCAGTACACTCACTGACCTTGTAAACTAATTCGTTCAAAAACTTTCCTTTAATATCCTCAAAGTCGTTTTTCATACTACCCGAGATTTTATTAACTGAAGTACAAAAAACTGAAGTATTTGCTTTAGTCATTGCAAATATCATTAATTCACGCTCCTTCCCTTCCTCTGAACGCGAGTTCAACTTATTTTCTTCAACCTCACTTAGTACATGTCCATAGATTTCGGGGTAATCAAACCATTTATACATGTTTTTTCCGTTTATATTCAATTTAGTAGTACTTGTTCCATGAACATCGGCTAACATAGTAAGAGGAATGATATCCTGAGAATGTGATGAAAGCTGCGCCAAAACAGGCGATGAACCATACAATAATACAACTGAAATAAAAATTGACGCTATTCTATAATTCATTTTAATCTAAAATCAGGAGTAAATATATAACAGATTTGTTAAAAACAAAACTTAAATTATTAAATATCTTTACTGAAAATAAATTACACCTGATGAAAACAATATCTTTTAAACAAAAAATAACATTTAAATGCAAGCCTGAAGAAGTGTACAGCGCTTTAATGGATTCTAAAATCCATTCGAAATTTACAGGAGGAGAAGCTGTAATCGGTAAAAAAATTGGTGATAACTATTCTGCTTAC
>CAMDBK010000290.1 GCA_945889235.1 Chitinophaga pinensis | reverse complement strand
GGGAAGTTTCGTGAGTTTAAAATATTTGAGCGTTTTATCCCCAAAGATTTTGATAGGTATATTGAGCCCTTTGCAGGTGGTGCAGGTGTTTTCTTTGCGCTGCAGCCAAAGGGCGAAGCTCATCTGAACGACAAAAGCTCAGACCTGATGGAGTTTTACAACACACTCAAAAATCCTGATTTTGAAAAAGAATTACGCTTGTATGTTAAGAACTGGGCAGATATAAAACCCTTGGTTACCGAGTTGATGTTTGATCTTTCTGCTCTTTTTATTTTGTATCGTCAGGGAACTTATGACAAGATAGAATTGAAGGAAATCATTTTTGAACTTGTTGATAAATACGTCAAAAACCATACTACTTTATTTGATAAAAAGTTCTGTGTTAAGCCTGAAGATTTTGTAAGAGAAATAAAAAATAATATTTATTCTAAATTCACGCGGATACTGGTGATTGAGCAGAAAGAGAATAAGTTTTTTTCTGAAGAATTGTTAGCAGACCATATTGAAACAGCTATAAAGAGTGGGTTTTACCTTCACTTTCGTAACCTGCTTAATGAAAATATGTATGCCGCAAAAACAAATATAAATTCAGAAAAGCGGGTTGCAAACTGGTATGTTGTTCGTGAATTATGCTACGCTTCCATGTTCAGATTTAATTCAAAAGGTGAGTTTAATATTCCCTACGGTGGAATTGCCTACAACAAAAAAAATCTGGAACAGAAAGTGAATGCAATGTTCAGCAAACCTGTACAGAAATTATTGGAGAATACACGTTTTTCAAATCTTGATTTTTATAATTTTCTTAAAAAGGTAAAACCTGCCAAAAATGATTTTATCTTCTTAGATCCGCCATACGACAGTGAATTCAGTGAATACGATAACATGAGTTTTACCAAAGATGACCAAAAACGTTTAGCTGAAACTTTAGTAAAAACAAAAGCTAAATGGATGCTGGTAATTAAAAACACACCATTTATTTATTCGCTGTATGATAAGCAGGGCTTGCAGATAAAGGCATTTGATAAAACCTATACTTACAACGTGCGAGGCAGAAATTTACGAAAAGCAGAACACCTCATTATTATGAATTATGAAGTATGAGTGGATTTCTGAGAATTGCTTTAACTGCGCTACTTGTCCAACTCCCTGCGATGGTGTAAGCAAAGAGGTTTATCTTTTTGCAAATGATTCTGCTTTTTCAGAACATTTTGAAAATGAGTTAATTACCTATATCAATTCCAACCACGATTATAAAGCAAGAAAATCACCCTCGCATGAATTTCCCGATGTTGAAGTTTCTGATAAACTATCAGGAGAAATTTCTTTTTATATTGAAGTAAAGGTTCAGCGCAGAACCTTTATGTCTGTTGAAAAAATATTGCCGCAAAGCGGTTTAATTCCTTCTGAAACTATTGCGCTAAATCTAAGTGATTTGTTGAGGTATTTTAAATTAGCAGAGAAGAATAAACTAAAAACTTATGTGCTTTGGGTATTGCTTAACCGCCCGTGTATATTGGGTGAAGCAGACAAACGCTTTTTCTACAGCGATACCGAAAATCTGCAAAAGATTTATGAAAATGAAAAAGATAAAAGGCGTTTTCGCAGGAAGTCAGGTGAAGGTGATGTGGTGGATGGTGAACACAAAGGGGTTGTAGTAAATTATCACTTCAGTTTGAATGAACTGAAGGAGTGGAAAGGTTTTTAATCACTTCGGATATTCAATCCTCACGTGATAAATATTAGCCAGTTTTTTCTTGAATATTTTTTTGATTTGTGTGATATCACGGAAAGTGATATCGGTATTCACAAACTGGTTTTCTTCAACCTGATGGTTGATGATATCTTCCACTAATTTATCAATGGTTTCGCTGCTGTAGCTTTTAAGACTGCGCGATGCAGCTTCAACGCTGTCAGCCATCATCAGCACTGCAGTTTCTTTTGAAAAAGGAATTGGTCCGGGATAAGTAAAAAGTTTTTTATCCACTTCTTCCTCCGGAAAATTTTTCAAATAATTTCTATAAAAATATTGCACCATGGTAGTGCCATGATGCGATCGGATAAAATCAATAACTGTGTCAGGAATTCCTCCCTTTTTTGCTTTGTCAATTCCTTTGAGAACGTGACTGATAATGATGTGTGCGCTTTCATCAAAAGCAAGTTCATCATGCGGATTAACACCACTCACCTGATTTTCTATGAAGTAGGATGGAGCATCCATTTTCCCGATATCGTGATATAGCGCGCCAGTGCGTGCCAACAATACATTGCCTCCAATCTGAAACAAAACACTTTCTGTAAGGTTAGCAACCTGTAATGAATGTTGGAAGGTTCCGGGAGCTTTTACCGCCAGCTCACGCAACAGTTTTCCGTTGGTATTGCTGAGCTCAAGCAGTGTAGCTTCAGAAACAAAACCAAATATTTTTTCAAAAATAAAAATAAGCGGATATGCAAAAAGAGTTAGTAATACGCTGATCCCGAACCATGCAAAATACATCGTGTCAATGCCGGTAATGTTGCCTTCCTGAACCACCGACATTGCAAAATAACCCAGGCAATAGGTGATGAAAATTATTCCTGCACTAACAAATAACTGAACCCTTTTCTGCATGTTTACAAAACTGAAAATGGATACAATTCCAGCCATCAGTTGCAGGTAAACAAACTGGTAGCCGTTGGGGACAAAATAACCGATGATGAGCGTTGTAACAAGGTGTGTAAATAGTGCAACCCGTGTATCAAAAAAAGCGCGGACAATAACTGGCAGCAAGGCAAATGGTACAATGTAAACACTTAGCGTGGAAATATTATTAACCATTCTAGCGGCAAATACCATAAGCAAAATTATAAGCAGCAGAAAACTTACTTTCAGGTTATCAATGGCAATTTGTTTGCGGAACAAAACCAGAAAAAGATAGAGTACCAGAAGCGCCAATCCAATGATTATAGAATGCCCGATGTAAATAAGGTAGAACTTTGAAGTTACCCCTCCCTGTATTTCATAGTCTTTGCGAAGCGATTCGAGTTTTTGAAATTTTTCGTTATCTACAATATCGCCTTTGGCAATAATGCGTACGCCTTCTTCTACCATGCCGCGGTCGGGCGAAAGAGCACTTATTTCATCTTCAAGTATTTTTGAAGTGGTTTCGCTATCGTAAAAAATGTTGTGAGTAATGGCATTTGCAAGCAGATCAGATAAAAAATCTTTTTCTTTTTCACTGAAACTTTTCAGTTTTTCTTGTGCCTCGTTGTATGCAGCCTGAATCGTGTAGAAATCACTGAATTTTGCATCGTGTGATTCATTGCCATCAACCACCTGAAAAACAAAATCCGCATCTTTTGCTTCTAATTCTTCACCAAGCCTGATAATACCTCTGGCATAAATGTTTTCAAGTATTTGAACGCAATGCTGTATTTCTTTTTCTGAAATTTTTGGTTTTTTAAGATCTTTTGATTTCTCTTCGGCAGTTTTAATGAATTCAGCAATTTTTACTTTTTCTATACTGCTGTCAGCTCTGAAATATAATTTAGCATTTGCCTTTACTGTCGCTGTTTCAGCATCAGTTTCTTCAGGCGATTTGTGAATGGAAAAGCTATATGGAGCAACCAGATTATCATGTTTCCAAGGTTTTCCTTTCTGGTATTCGTACTTAAATTTACCTTCAGCAGGAAGCAGCAGAACTATAATAAATGCAGTTAGAATAAACAAAAGCACGCGCTGCATCGTCTCGTGGCTATTGCG
>CAMDBK010000289.1 GCA_945889235.1 Chitinophaga pinensis | reverse complement strand
CACAAAACGATCTAATGCCGTATTGTTATTTGAATCTTTTGGTATAGCTTTTTCCCATTCGCTATCGGAAAGCATTGAAGCATACCAAAGATTCTTCCAACTTGTATCACTTGGCAACGTTTCACGTAAATTATCCATCACTTGTTTAAGAAATAAAGCATCATTTGAGGAATCTCCATCATGCAATTTCTTACTCATTTGAATTACCGCGCCCATTCGAAGAAAAAGTGTACTCATTCCCATACCCGCCATAATTAGGTTATTGAGCTGAGAAGGTTCTTTTTCAATAAATTCTAATAAATTAGAATCAGTCAATTTTAGACTATAATCGTTTTTAAGTTTTATGTAACGACTATGATATTGTTCGAATGGATTCATTGTAGTGGGAGCCATTAATTAGTAGTTTTTATTTCTTTATCCTCAGAAATCTTTTTCAAAACCTCAATGTCTATAAAAAACTTTCCTTTTCGAAAATGCGGAATATCTCCTCCTGATTCGGTAATCGTTGCTGACATTTCATGTATGTTATGAATTAAACCTGGTAATCCCTTTTTCAACTCTGGATCTAAATCACTAATTAATCTTTTTAAAAGAGTGAAGATTCGATGCACTTCAATAGCATTTTTTTTTGCAAGTTGAGCTTGTAGAATATTCCAAAGTGAAAAATATCGTATCAATTCTTCACTTTTTTGGTAAACAATTTCATACTCCTTAATTGCCAAATCGTACTCATTTAAATTTATTAGCCAAAACCCACGTAAATATCTCAACTTCATCTCTGTTGTTGAAGATATCCCTGAGAACAAATTACCACTCATGAAACTCATGAAGTAAACATCGGGAGTAAAAAGGTCATAGGTTCGAATCCTATAGGTGCCTGAAGCCAAATTTAGCAAAGCCTCTTTACTTGCATCTATATACTTTCTTTTCTCATTCGGTTCGGCTTTCTCGAATCTCCACAAATACATTAATGTTTTCGCCCTCAATAATTCGCCCATTGTTCCCGAAACAAAAATCTTTTCAGATTGTTGATCATCCTTGAATTTCAAGAGTAGAACCCTCGCTATATTTTTGCCTGCAATTGATTCAGGGTCATAATAAATTAACACCCGCTTTAATTCCCATAATTCATCTAAAATTTTCGACATTTCCTCTGCAGCTTTAAAAAAATCACGTTCAATAAGCCACTGAACTATTTTTAATCGAAATGCTAAAACGACATCTAAATCTGAATACAGCGAAGCTGATAATATTTTTTTTTCTATCTTTTTTAATTTTTGAATTCCGTTTTGCATTCCTCCTGAAAATTCAAAATCTATTAATTTAGGAGCATAAAGTAAAAATCCATTTCTTATCAACTCACCTTTTAACGAACCGCTTTTCATAAGCATCAAATTAATTATTCCAAAATTCGATTTGACTTTGGTGCCAATACTCAAATATTTAAACGCAAATCGAAACACCACGTTTAATTTGAATTGATGTGCCGAATTGAAAAATATTTCATCTAATTTAATTTCCTTAAAAAATATTTGAAAGGTACTGCGCGTTAGCATTGAAGTAATAAACAGGAAAATCAAAGCTAAAAACGAGAATATAAAACCAAAGGAATTTTCTCCAAGCATGAAAGAATAAACCGCACCTATCCCACAAGAAAAAATAAGGTAAAATGTCGCAATTTCCAATGTTCTTTGGAATTTACTTCTACCTGAGCTCAAATAGAATTTACCTATTCTCTCAAACTCCAAAATATAATATGAGTAATTTCGAACAGAATTGAATGATTTGGAAAAAGAGATATATTTTTTTAAAAAATAAATCGAATGGTCGCTAGCCTTACTAAATGACTTATTATCGATTTCATCACGTATGAGATCAAGTAAAACTAATAATTGAATTTCCCAAAGCCTACGAGTTTCATCTTGACCATCAACTTTAATTTTATCTATTCTGTTGATAATCAACTCCCAAAAATACAACTTCTCTGATTTTACATTAACAAGTTTCAAACGACTATATAGAGTACCTAAAAATTGCAATTCTGTTATTCGCTCATACTCATTAATCTGAGCTTCTACCTCTAATCGCCTTGCCAGATTAAGTTCATCAAAAATCTCCCTTATTGCAATGCTATTATCAGCAGGCAGTTCATCCAAAGCCCGCGCTCGTAATTCCAAATACTTCAAGTAAATTGGATTCGCTGCTCGTTTCCAATCATCATACGGAAAGCCTGAGATGTCTGTAATATTATTAATTGCCAAAGATTCAGAGTCAAACGAATAAGAAGAATATTTCCCACCAGATCCTGAACGCTTATTCCATAGAAACAACTTATCATTAGAGTCAAAAATAGCAATTGGAAATAAAACAATATCGTCTTCACCTAATCGTTTGCCCTGAATATAATTTCCCGACCCCGCTAAAACTGGTAATTTCCGATTGTCAAAAGTAGAAGGACTTAATTTATCAAACATTGCATTATCTTTTGCTTCAATGTATTGATCAATTGAAATAGGTATTATTTCCGTCGTATAGAATGGATTGTTTGAAATCCGATTCATATAATCTTGGATTTTATCTAAATCAAAACTTGTAATCATCCTTGTTGAATGAGCTTCAGCATTTCTAATTTCCAATAATTCAGAAAATATGGAATCGTACAATTCAAACAGAGCACGAAATTCTTGCAGTCTACTTTGTGTGGATTCTCTATTTGGAAAAACTCTATTTATGAGGCGGGACAATGATAAACAGACTCCTATGGAAGGTGGTTTCTGAAATAAATTAATAAGTTGAACCTTAATATTATCCGGAACGTTGTTACTCCTATTTTTCAGTAACCACCCGACATGTACACTCAAGTTGAACTTAACAATCGCCTCGAGCCATAATTTGAAAATTGCAGTCCGTTTTTCAACTTCATTTGAAGTTAAAAATTCTTGGTGCAAAGCCTTTATAGGATTTTTAGATGACATCATTTTGATTCTACTTAAGTGATAATACTTTATGTTGATACTCTAATTTTAAATCTCGCCGACCTAATGCCAAATAGATTGGGGTTACTTCAGTCATGATACTTGGAAAACCATACAACTCATCTACAGTATCTTTTTCAAAATTTTCTCTGTATGATTTTACCCAGGGATGAAGTAATGCGAAAATTTCATGCACATATTCAATATCGTAATTGTGTTCATCTGCAAACCTTCGTGCAAAAACTTTTTTTCCTTCCGTTAATTCTGAAATAACTTTTTTTAATATAAGGTCCAATAATTGCACATCTTCAATCTCTTCCACTTTATCAATTGATGGTCCTTTAAAACGAAGGTAATTGTGAAGAATAGTTTTCTGTTCATCTTCATTTGGAAGTGTTGTTGAATAGGGGATGGGTACAGAATGATTAAAAAATGAATCAAAATGCTCGTAATGATGTCCAACTGCGATGAGAATAATATTATTGTCGTAGAGAAAATTGTTCAGTTTTGAGACATGCTGAGAACTAAACAAAGCGAGGTGAATGTTATTTATTAAAATTACAACTTTTTGTTTATTGTTTTTTCTTAACACAGTTATAAGTTCCTCAGCTTTTTTCTTTTTTGAAATCGGTTTATCATTTGTATTTAATAAACTTAATAGCCGATTAATTAAAAAGGTTCCAGTGTATGAAATTCCATTTTCATGCAAAGTATATCCAATAAATAAAATTTCTTTTTGCGCTTTTAAAAAATTACCAATTGCAGCAT
>CAMDBK010000288.1 GCA_945889235.1 Chitinophaga pinensis | reverse complement strand
TTTTTTCATAGGGTATTCTTTTCCTATATCATTACCGCCAAAATCATGGTCGTCCCAGGTGCCGATTACAGGACATTGTTTCATAAGCAATTGATAATTTGGATTAGTTTTAGCTGCTTCATAATCCTGTTTCATCTTCGGGATGTCTTCGGTATTGGCATAAATATTATCGCCTAACCAAATCCAAAGCTGCGGATTGTTTTTTATGATTTCGTTCCAGATTAATTGCTCACCGCTTTGCATGGCGCAACTGCCAAACGCAATGCGAGAAATTTCCGTTTGCTGCGCTGAAGCAGAAGCAAGAAATAAGAAGCAGGAAACAAGAAAAAGGAAATATCTCATTGAGGAAAAATAAGATTGCAAAGATATAAGAGGTTTGTCACGTCAAACTGTCTAAAAACTCAACATCATTTTGTTGAATACTTTTCAGTAACAATGAATTGAAAAAGAAGGTTGTTTTGTATCTTTATACATGCAATTTATACAAGGACAAAACAGAGAACAAAGCGTTCTTTTCACCGACAACCTGGACGGAATTGTTGCAGAAGATAACGAAGTACGCATAATTGATCTATTTGTTGAAAGCATCAACATCACCGACTTTAAGTTTGTGATTAAAACCACTGCCGAAGGCAGACCTGCTTATCATCCAAAAGATTTATTGAAACTGTATGTGTATGGTTATCTCAACAGCATCCGTTCAAGCAGGGCTTTAGAAAAAGAATGCAAACGCAACATTGAAGTAATGTGGCTGATGAAACAACTGGTTCCAGATCACAACACCATCTCCAACTTCAGGCGCGATAATGAAAAAGCCATCCGCAAAGTGTTTCGCCACACCGTAAGCCTTGCACGCGAATTCAAACTCATTGGCGGCATGCTCGTTGCCGGTGATAGCACCAAGCTGCGTGCGCAAAATAGCAAGAAAAATAATTTCACCCCACGCAAAATTGAAAAGCACCAGGCTTACATTGAAGCAAAGCTGGATGAATACAACAAAGCATTGAGCACCGCAGACAACGACAACAAAAAGATTATTGAAAAAGAAATAAAAAAGCATGAAGGGCGCAAAGCAAAGTACCATGCTATGAAGCAACAATTAGAAGCTACCGGTGAAGTGCAGATTTCCACCTCAGACCCTGAAAGCCGACAACTCATTACCCGCAACACCATTACCGAAGTAGCCTACAATGTACAAACCGTAGTGGATGCCAAACACTGCATACCCATTGATTATAAAGTAACCAATGAGAACGACAGCAAAGCCATGGGCACTATGCTGCGCAGAAGCAAAGTGATTTTAAAAACCAATGAATTTACGGCTCTCTACGACAAAGGCTACTACACCGGAAGTGAATTTGAAACAGCCCATAAATTGGGTATAGATGTAATGGTAGCCATACCCGAAACCGGTTCGCACGCACCGGATTTAAACTACGATGTGGTGAATTTTAGTTATGATAAAGAGAAAGATACTTACACCTGTCCGCAGCAACAGGTTTTAATTACCAACGGCAGTTGGTATAAGAAAAACAGGGGCAAGTCTGTTACATTAGTAAAACACTATAAAACCAACGCATGCGAAACCTGCGCTGCCAGAAACTTATGCACCCGCAACCCGGAGGGCAGGCTGATAGAGCGCAGCCAATACGCTGAATTCATTGAACACAACAAAGCAAACATTGATGCAAACACACAGCTCTACAAAAAGCGGCAAGCCATTGTAGAGCATCCCTACGGTATCATCAAACGACAATGGGGTTTCTACTACATCATGACTAAAAAAAAGGAATGAAACGCGCCAGCGCTGATGTAGGATTTATATTTATCGCCTACAACCTACGCAGGATTTTCAATATCATTGACCAAAATGTGCTTAAAAAGTTCCTTAAAGAACTTGGCTCTTAATTTTTAAGAATAAACGTTGTTGTAAACGCATTTTTCTTCAAAATAACGAAGGCTGTTTTTGCAAATACTTTATACAAAAGTATTTTCCAACCTTCGGCTAATCGCTTTAAATTGACTTATATTTGAAGTCGAAACAGGGTTCTTAGACGAACTGACGGTGAGCGTAGTCGAACTGCAATTATTGCCCTTCGACTACGCTCAGGGTGACATAATCTTCTCCTGATTTCTGTTCTGCTAAATCCTGATTCCTGTTTTACTAATTCCTTTTTTAGTATGTTTGCGCCCTCAATAAATAAAAAAAACAAAAATGGGAAGAGGTGATATAAAATCAAAACGCGGTAAAATTTCTAACGGTTCATATGGTGTTAGACGTAAACGCAAACAAGCTAAACGCTTTGTGGCAGCCGCTGCAAAAGCAAAACCGGCAGCAACATTATTTCCGGATGAAGCCGTTGAAGTAAAAAAAGCAGTTAAAAAATCAGCACCTAAAAAGGCAGCGCCAAAAGCTGAAGCAGCCGAGGCAGCTCCTAAAAAGAAAGCTGCTCCTAAAAAGAAAAAAGCAGAATAATAAAACTCTGTTAAAGAGTTAACTAAAGCCGTTCGGTTCCTGCAAAAGGGGATAGAACGGCTTTATTATTGCGTTCCAGTTCACGGAAAATGAGCAACAGTTCTTGGGTAGTTGCATTGCTGTCAACCTCAATACCGGCAAGCTCAAGCAACTCAGTAGCTGCCCTTTCTATGGCCACCTGCGGATAATAGGTATCGCGGGCAAAATGCACAAACTTCAATACCATAAAATTAGTGAACCAGCGGTAAAACCGGTTTACAAACTGCCCTTTTGAATTAACGTTTGAATTCAGTTCTTCCACTTTTTTCATAAACTCATTCTGCTCAAGAAAAGCAATAAGCGCAGGCGACAGGCTGCGGGTATGCGTTGTTATAGTTGCTGCTGTCTGGTTATAAAATTCAGGCACGAGTAAAATAAGTTCACTTAAATCGGTAAAGGTTTTAGGCGAGTAAGAGGTATAGTCAGTGCTGTTTTGGTCCAGCCATTTAGTAATAGCTTTCCCCGTTCCGAAAGGCACACGGTCACTCGGGCGTGGCGAGGGGAAAACCGTTGTTTCATTCAATTCAGTAAACCCGCCCAGCGGAAAAACTTTGGAAAGAAAATAAAAATCTTCACCTGCCTTTCGCTTGTTCATGCCGCCCTGCTGCTGATAAACTTTTGTGCGCACCGCCATGCTCGAGCCTATGGTGTGGTAAGCAAACGGGTAGCCGCTCAGGCGCAGTCCGCAGTTGTAATACCTAAGAAATAATTCGTACCGCGCAATGCCCTCATAAACGGGTGGCGTAAAATCATCACCACTTAAAGGATGCTCAAAATAAACCGAACAGCCCGTTGTATCGGGGTTTAAAATAAAATGGTTTTCAAGTGCGGTAAGGTAATTGGCTTCTACTGTACAATCTGCATCCAGACAAATTATAACACCGTTCTCGTTTCCGGCAGTATCAAACCTGCGTATGGCTTCATCCATGCCTATTTTACGGGCTAAACCAACGCCCGCATCTTTTGCCGGAAGCTTATCTTTTGTTAGGTAATAATAGCGCAGTTCGTTGCATTCATTTTTTAGTATCCAGCGTTCCAGTTCTGTTTCAGTAAAACGGTTTTGTTGCAGAATAGTGTCGGCTGTATCTTCTGATGAATTGATAACAACAATCACCTCGGTTTTGCAACGGGGCAGGGTGCAGGCAGCCAGTGAAGTAAGAGTTTTAAGTAAATGCGGCTCGTTATAACAAGGTATTACAACAACCAGCCCTAGTCCGGGCAGCGGGGCTTCTATAATCTCTTTCCCGCTGAAAGCATGTTTTTCTAAGT
>CAMDBK010000287.1 GCA_945889235.1 Chitinophaga pinensis | reverse complement strand
TCTTTCTTACTTCATTAATCACCTATCTGAAATTTACTGACACAAAAAAACGGGGGTTTTATATAATCGCATTGCTTGCTTTTGCCTTGTCATTATTTTCAAAAGCAATGGCAGTAACACTTCCGGTGATTATGATTTTGATGGATTATTTCAAAGGAAGGAAGATGGAAACGAAAGTGTGGTTAGAGAAAATTCCCTTCTTTATTCTTTCTCTCGTTTTCGGAATTACTGCACTCGGTATTCAATCGCAGGGCGCTATTGCCGAGTTTGAAACGTTCACCCTTTTTCAGCGGGTTATGTTTGCGAGCTATGGCGCAATTATGTATCTGGTAAAACTCTTTGTACCATTTAATCTCTCTGCTTTTTATCCGTATCCCAACTTAGATGCCAACGGAAATATACCTTCTCTGTTTTATGCCGCACCTGTTATTTTTCTTGCGGTTACAGCAGTTGTAATCTGGTCGCTGAAGAAAACCAAACTGGTATTTTTTGGTTTTGCTTTTTATTTAGTGAGTGTTGCTATGGTGCTGCAATTTATTTCAGTGGGCAGCGCTATTATGGCCGACCGCTATACCTACATTTCTTTCATTGGACCTTTCTTTGTTATTGTAGTTGCAGTTTTCAATCTTCCTCCAAAAATCAGGTTTGTTTTTTCCTTTTTATTAATCAGTGCTGCATTCACATTCGCAAAGATGACATACGAGCGAACAAAGGTCTGGAAGAACAGCGAAACACTTTGGACAGATGTAATAAAAAATTACCCCAATGTTGAAGTAGCTTATAAAAACCGTGGAAATTATTTCGGACAGAATGGTAAACACGATGAGGCTCTGAAAGATTATGCCGTGTTTCTGAAAATGAATCAACGCGACCCGAATATTTATGTGAACTACGGAAACGTAATGAACCTGAAAGGACAAAACGAAAAAGCGCTTGAAGCCTACAACAAAGCATTGGCTATTGAACCCAACAATTTCCAGGCACTCATGAACCGCGGAAACATTCAGGGAACACTTCTACAATACGACAAAGCAATAACTGATTACAACCGCGTTGAACAACTTGACCCGAACTTTACACAACTGTATTTCAACCGCGGCCTTACTTACCTTAACTCCGGAAAAGCAGAAAAATCTCTTGGTGATTTCAACATAGTTATAACTCGTGAGCCTGAAAATATTCAGGCGTGGCTTAACCGTGGTGTGGCATATTTTCAGGTAGAAAAATATCAACTTGCACTGAATGATTTTATACAGGCAATAAAACTGCAGAACACCAATGGTGAAGCCTGGTACAAAGCTTCAGTAACTGCTTTTAAAATGAACAATCTTAAAGATGCTGAAAGCTTTGCACAAAAAGCAAAATCATTCGGTTATAAGGTTGAAGATTCATACCTGCAAAGTCTGAAAGCAAAATAATTTCTCAACAGCGGTTGATATTTTTAATTAGTGTTTAATAAATTTATTTCCTAAGTTTGATGTAACCAAACTAATAATCTGCAACGCTATGAAAGATATAATTTCCATTGCTGTCACTGATGCTACACCCGCTCTTGAATTTGATATGAAGCAAGGAAATTTAAGTCTTACCGGAAAATCCATCCCGCAGGATCCCACTCAGTTTTATGAGCCGCTTATGAAATTACTGGACAGTTATGTTGCCAATCCGGCACCTGAAACAACTGTAAATATAAACATGGAATATTTCAACACACCATCCGCAAAATATTTGCAGGATATTTTCCAGAAACTGGAAACCATATTGCCAAGCAATTATACTGTTAAAGTAAACTGGTACTACGAAGCAGATGATACAGATATGTTGCAGGCAGGGAAAGATTATCAGGGAATTTTACAACTGACATTTAATTACGTTGAAATTTAACTAAACCGTTAAAGCTATTGGGTTTTTGCTGACATTTGCAGTTCAAATTATCCCTCCTGCAAATGTTTTCGCGTTTTAGTTCACTTCAAACTATCTTTTTTAGTTTTTTTATTTTCTTTGCTCATGCCGGAACACCTGATTCCACGGGCTTAACAATTACAACAAAACAAGGCCTACTTCTCGGAACCACCGAAAGTGATGTACGCGTTTGGCGTGGTGTACGCTATGCAAAAGCACCTGTAAATGAATTAAGATATAAACTTCCTCAGCCTCCTAATAACTGGGAAGGAATTACAAACGCAACAGAATTCGGCAATATTTCACCACAACCTAAAAACGATATGGGGGGTGATGGCGTACAAAATGAAGATTGTCTTTTCCTCAATATCTGGTCACCCAAAGTTTCTGAAACCAAAAAGCCGGTGATGTTCTGGATTCACGGTGGCGGCTTTGTAATGGGCAGCGGTTCCAGCGATATGTACAACGGAACCAAACTCAGCAAAAATGGTGATGTTGTGGTTGTAACAATCAACTACCGCCTTGGTCCGCTTGGCTTTTTATTTCTGGATGAATTCAATACAACTTCAACACATTTTGAATCAAACCTTGGTTTGCATGATCAGACTGCCGCACTGAAATGGGTAAAAGAAAACATAAGCGCCTTTGGTGGCGACCCTGATAACATTACCCTCTTTGGTGAATCAGCCGGAGCAAATTCAGTTCTTTCTTTACTCACCTCTCCTTATGCAAAAGGTTTATTTCAAAAAACAATTGTTCAAAGTGCAGCAGGAATTTCAGTTATATCAAAAGAAAAAGCTGCTCAGCAAACCAGAGAATTTTTTAACTTCCTGAATATTTCTCCGGCAGAAATTTCAAAGCTGAATACAATATCGGTTGATACTTTACTGGCAGCTTCTGAACGCTACTTCAGACAAAAAGTAAAAGATAAAGATGATGTCTTGTTTTTTGTTCCTGTTGCGGGGACCGATTTTTTACCGTTGACTCCTATAGAAGCAATAAAACAAGGTGTTGCAAAAAATATTCCTATGCTCATTGGCACCAACCGTGATGAAGCCAATTTATTTTCTAAAATGAAACCGCCAATATTTACCGCTGAAAAAGAAACCGTACACAGTTATTTAAAAAGCAACGGACTTGCAACGCACGAAAATCACCTGATTTCTCTTTATCCCGAATACCCTTCAAAGACTTCTATTTTGTCTATGATTACTGATGCTATATTTCAGGTGCCTTCAGTTTACATAGCCGATGCACAATCAAACTTTGCTTCAGCCTACAGCTATCGGTTCGACTGGACTTCATTCCCAATCAGAATGATTGGTTTAGGCGCTTGTCATGGAATGGAATTGCCTTTTGTTTTTAGTACATTCAATTCTTCAGCGGGTAAAAGAATTATCAAGGCTTCGAGCAATAAACGAGTTTTTAAACTATCAAGGGAAATACAAAAAGCCTGGAGTAATTTTGCTTACACAGGAAATCCGGGAAGTGAGAAAAATTTATGGCCACAATATAATACCCAGAGCCGTTCAACTCTGATTTTCGACAATACTATTTCTGTTATTTCTGACCCGATTGCCAAGTTGCGAGAGGGCTGGGAGGTTATTCGTTGAATTATTTTTTTGCGAATATTTATTTCTTCATCACCCTTTTGTAATATACTTTTCCGGGCGTTGTAACACTGAAAATATAAACACCCTTGCCAAAGTTTTGCAACAGTGGCAGGTGGAAAGTACTTGATGTATTTTTCCTGCAATAGATTTCTTCAAAAAAAATTCTATGTCCATCAACAGCTGTAAGACACACTTGGGTGGGTTGGTCAAGTGCAGAATAAAAAACTCCGGTAACATCACGATCAAATGGACTTGGGAAAACTGTGAGCAATTCATCCTTACTTATATCAGAAGGCATCCAGTTATTAAGAAGCAAATTGGC
>CAMDBK010000286.1 GCA_945889235.1 Chitinophaga pinensis | reverse complement strand
AAGGATTGAGAAAATTGATGTACCGGTTGTTTGGTTAGTGCCTGCAATGTTTTTCTTAATAACTAATTTGTCTAAACTGTGTTTAGCTGTTGCTTTAATTTTAGCTCCGCTAAAATATTTTAATATCGGATTTTGGAAAAACTTTTTGTGTTCTGCTGATGCAGTTTTTTGTTCAGGTTGTACTATATCAGAAGATTCTTCAGCAATAAAGTTGTTGCTTGCTGTCAATTCAGGAACCGGCTGGTAAATAGTATTGCTGCAATCTGTAGTAATTATTTCTTTAACTTCCTGCTGAGGGATTGCAGCAAAGTTTTCAGTTGAAGCAGTTGTGTTTTTCCTGTTGTTCTTGTCAGCAAATTCAACATGATAGCCTTTGTTGTATTTGCGTTTTTCAAACGACATCAACTTTGATGAACAGCCTGAATTGACAACCACCGCAGCCAAAATTATAACAAAGAGAATACTGTTTTTCATACTTCTTCTATTCCTGATTTTTTACAAACCTATGAAAATAATATTAATAAAATATCACCGACATTCGTTTATCAATCTCATTCCTTTTCAAAATATTCCAGTGCATCTTCTACAGAAATAGGTTTATCGTTGAGGTATGATTTTATTTTAAGTTTTTTAATTCCTTTTTTGGTAAGCTCTTTTAACAGTGCATCAGCAGCGTTGTAATTATCAAAAGAACCAAAGGTGTAAATATTCAAACCACCCGTTGTAGTTTGCATCTGCATACCATATTTTGCAATTACATCTTTGATTTTACTGATATCAAATTCACCTCTGTATTCTTCTGTCTGCACCCTGAATGAAAGAATATCAACTCCCAGTATGCTCTTATATTGTTCACGCAGGTAAGGATTTGTTTTTATCAGTTTATCCAATTTGGTGGTAACTTCTTTATTCCTGTTTTCTTTTAACCCGAAAGCATCATTAAGTCCTTTCTGAATTAAATCATTTTGAATTTTTTCGGCATCTTCAAAGTTCTGGTAGGAGCCCATGGTGTAAACTGTAATACTATCATTCACAACAGTTACAACCAATCCGGGTATTTCGCTTAGTTGTTTCTGAATTTTATCAGGAACAATTTTTCCGTAAGCGCCAACCTGAACAGTAAAATTTCCGCCTTTTTCACCCTGACTGCCTTCAGCCTGCATTACAGCAGTAGTTACATCTTTGCGGTTGTAAGGTCTCATGGCTTCAAATTCTTCATCAGTTGGTTGAACTAAAGTTGAAGCAGTTGCCGGTTTACTTGTATCGGGTTTTTCCAATTCGTTAAGGTCACCAAAATCAACATTGTTGTAATAGTCTTTTGGCAGTTTATATTTCTCAGTAGTTTTTGCTGAGGGCTTTGAAGAAAAAGGTTCTTCGCTCCACAATGCATAACTGAACGAAAGACCTGAGAACATAAAGTTATCTTTTGCCGAGTTGCCTTTGCGGGCTCCTGTTCCTGAAGGCGAAACATTGTCAATCAAATCAGTAAAGTTGAGGAAATAGGTTGTGGAGATTTTCATGTTCACGCGGTTGCTTACTCTAAAATTCAAGCCTGCTGAAAACGGAACACTTAACCCAAATTGTTTGTATTTGCCCAGTCCGTCAAGGTTTTGTTCACGCAAATCTGTTTCGTATTTATAATCACGTTGAACAATAACAGCGGTCTCGGCATTTAAATCATTTTGTGCCAGGTCACGGATAGTTCCGTCTGTCCAGTAATTATATTTTATTCCGGTTGCGCTGTATAAATCTGTTTTTGAACTGAAGCTGAGGTAAGCAATTCCAACTCCAACAAACGGTTGAATCACACGTGGGCGCTTATATAAATTTGCAAAGTTGTAAATGATGTTGGCGCTTCCATTCCATATTTCTGATTTAAAATTATTGTTGTTGCCAGCGCCTCTTTGGTTTACACTAATGTTGCCATAGATAACACGCAAATCAAGTATAAATGAATTGGAGATATTGCGTGAAACAATTACTTCATAACCCAGACTGCTGGTAAGCAGATGCGAAAAACTATTATCACGCACCTCACCGAAGTAGGTAAATATTCCCGCACCAAAACCTATTTTAGGTTTGTGGGTTGCCTCTTTTTTTTCAGGCAGTTTTGCTTCAGTGGTTTTTTTGTCGGTGTCCTGAGCCAATGCTACAACAGGAAAGGCAAGCAGTGACAGGAAAATAATTCGTAAGTTTTTTACCATGTTTATGGGTGTTATCTTATTACTCAATAAGTAAGTGACGCTAAAAATTTTCATAAAAATAAAGATATTTCAAGCACTTTAACAACACTAAAATAAAAACTTGCTAAATTCACGCTGTTAAAAACCTTTCAGGGAAAAACTAAAACTAATTATTACTGCATGAAAAAATCTTTACTCTTTATCGCATCATTAATCTTTACGGGGGCAAACGCACAAACGTTTACAGCAACACCAAACGGGGCAATTCCTGATTCACCTGCACCACAGGTTTGCTTTGATTTGCCTGTTTCGGGTTTGCCAAATGCTGCCAATGCAGGTTTTGGTATTATAGCGGCTTGCATTGATATTACACATACCTGGGATGGTGACTTGCGTATAACATTGCGTTCACCGCTTGGTATTGAAGCTATATTATGTAATACCCATGGTGGTGATGGCGATAATTTTACCGGTACTTGTTTCAGGGAGGATGCTGATGATAATTATATAGCCAACGGTGTTGCGCCTTTCAGTGCTAATTATATTCCCGACCAGAGTATTAATGCCTTTAATATAGGAATGAATCCGAATGGTATATGGCAACTGTGTGTGCAGGATTTAGCGGGTGCTGATGTAGGAACGGTAAACAGTTTCAGCATTACCTTTGGTGCAAATCCTCCAGCTGATCCGCTGCCTCCTCCGGGTCCTTGTGGTCTTGCAAATCCGGGAAACTGCCTTTGCCCTGACGGAAGTGATACCTGCGACCTTATTCCCGATATGATTGCCAGCGCATCAATTATTGCAGCAGAGCATACCGAATATGTTGGTTACATGCGCCTGAGCAATGCCACACCTAACATTGGTTGGGGACCCATGGAAATTCATGGCATTGATTCATGCTTTTGCGGAACAGATAATATTCCTTGTCCTGTTGACCCTAACTTTGTTTGCCCTGATTTCAGTTACGTTAAACAACGCGTACGCCAGACGATTTACCGTAGAGAAGGCAATTCAATGACTTCATACACACGTTCTGCCGGAATGATGAGTTTTCATCCTAATCACGGGCACGTGCATGTTGATGACTGGGCTCAGTTTTCGGTGCGCAGAGATAATGGCGACCCAAATCCGCTGAACTGGGATATGATAGCTGAGGGGCAGAAGGTGAGTTTCTGCTTGATTAATCTGGGTGATTGTACTAATAATTACGGTTGGTGTATTGATCAGGAAAATGGTGATACGATTACCATGGCCGATATTCCAAACGCACCCTTTGGTGTGGTAAGCGGTTGCGGAGCAGATCAAGGAATTTATACAGGTAATCTTGATATTTACAGTCAGGGGTTGCCTGGTATGGACATTCAGTTTCCTGCGGATATCTGCAACGGTGATTACTATGTGGTTTCCACAACCGACCCTAACAATGATTTTCTGGAAACCAATGAAAATAACAACACTGTTGTTGCTCCTATTACCTTAACCATGCAGACCGAGCCAACGCCTCCGGTGGCACAGTTCTCATATTCGGTAAGCGGTCCAACTGTTCACTTTTTTAATACGCCCGATGTAAACGGTATTTTTAACTGGGATTTTGGTGATGGAACAACTTCATCGGCACAAAACCCAACACACGTTTATCCGGTGGATGGTAATTATGATGTTA
>CAMDBK010000285.1 GCA_945889235.1 Chitinophaga pinensis | reverse complement strand
CTTGCATCAAACATTATTGGCGACCCGAATGTGGAAGGTGTGCGCATGGGTTCACTTGCAGGATTGGCACAACTTAAAGAAGTAAAAGAAAAAATAGAACAACTCAGTAAATCACAACAAATCATCATCGGTGATTTTGAAAAATTTGAAGTGAAAGGCGCTGATAAAAACAAAGGTGCGTTTATGCCTCCAGTTATTTTTCTGAATGAAAATCCATTTAAAAATCTTGACTGTCACAACATTGAAGCCTTCGGCCCGGTATCAACACTGATGCCTTATAAAACAATTGAGGAAGCTATTGCACTTGCCAAATTAGGCAAAGGTTCACTGTGCAGCAGCATCATTACAGCAGATGATAAAATTGCAAAAGAATATGTGCTGGGCGCAGCAAGTATGCACGGGCGCATTTTAATTCTCAACCGAGAGTGCGCAAAAGAAAGCACTGGACACGGCTCACCGATGCCGATGCTGGTACATGGCGGTCCGGGCAGAGCGGGTGGCGGAGAAGAAATGGGCGGCAGACGCGGTGTATTTCATTACCTGCAACGCACCGCAATTCAGGGCTCGCCAACAACGCTTACCAATGTTACCAATCAATATCAATACGGAGGAAAATATATTGAGAAAGATATTCATCCTTTTCAGCAATATTTTGAAGACCTTGAAATAGGCGAAACACTTATTACAAAAACACACACGGTAACGGAACAGGATATTCTGGATTTTGCTGAATTGAGTGGTGATAAGTTTTATGCCCACATGGATCCGAATTCTTTGGAAGGAACTCCATTTAAACGCACAGTAGCACATGGCTATTTTATTCTTTCACGCGCTGCCGGCTTGTTTGTTGACCCTCCTAAAGGACCGGTATTACTGAATTACGGATTAGAGGAATGTCGTTTCACTAAACCCGTTTACCCCGGAATGACCATCGGTGTGCGCTTTACCTGCAAAGAAAAAATTGACCAGGAAAAACGCAACGATGAAGATGTTGCCAAAGGAATTGTGAAATGGGTGGTAGATGTGTATGACTGCTCTTCACGAGAAATCCGCGATAAATATGAAGTGGATTTAGCCAATGGAGATACGGTTGCAATTGCTACTATTCTGACTATGGTGAAGAAGAAAAACCAAAACTAACAATATGCACTTATCCTTTTCTGATTACCTCATCATCAGCCTGTACTTTGTCTTTGTGCTGGGTATTGGTTTTTTGATCAAGCGCAAAGTAAAAACCAGCAATGATTTTCTGATGAGCAACCGCAGCATTCCACTGTGGATAACAAGTCTCGCGTTTATCTCTGCCAACCTTGGCGCGCAGGAAGTAATTGGTATGGCGGCATCAGGCGCCAAATACGGTATTATGACCTCGCACTTTTACTGGCTGGGTGCTATTCCTGCAATGATTTTCCTTGGTATTTTTATGATGCCGTTTTATTATGGCAGCCGTGCACGCTCTGTTCCTGAATATCTGGCATTGAGATTTGATGACAAGACACGCAGCTTTAATGCAGTTGCTTTTGCATTCATGACTATTTTTTCTTCCGGTATTTCCTTGTATGCATTAGCATTGTTACTGAAGGTTATCCTTGGCTGGAGCTTTGAGTTCTCAGTTTTCATGGCTGCTGGAATTGTATTGATTTATACTTTTCTGGGCGGACTTACCAGCGCAGTTTATAATGAAGTGCTGCAATTTTTTCTGATTGTTTTGGGTATTGCACCTGTTGTTTTTATAGGACTGAGAGAAGCCGGTGGATGGGAAGGCATCTCCTCTACCCTACCCGCAGCTATGACTCATACATGGACCTACATGGGTTCTGCAGATGATAACCCGATGGGAGTGAATATGTGGAGCATGATGATGGGATTGGGTTTTGTGATGTCGTTTGGTTACTGGTGCACTGATTTTCTGGTGGTGCAGCGTGCAATGGTAGCCCGCAATATGTCGGCAGCACAGCGCACCCCGCTGATTGCCTCTTTCCCGAAAATGATGATGCCATTCATCGTTATCCTTCCAGGATTGATTGCCATTTCACTTACGCATGTTGGTGGCGATTTTGCACTTCCTTTCAAAGAAGATGGTGTAACCATTGATTATGACATGACCTTGCCCACACTTATTTCACACTACTATCCTTCAGGACTGCTTGGCGTTGGTGTTACTGCGCTGCTGGCTTCGTTTATGTCGGGTATGGCAGGAAATGTAACTGCTTTTAACACTGTACTCACGTTTGATATTTACCAGGCACATTTTAATAAAAATGCAAGCGACAAACATTACCTGATGGTTGGAAAAGCTGCCACAGTACTAGGTATCATTGCATCAATAGGTACAGCTTACCTTGCCAGCAGTTTTAATAATATCAATGACTTTCTGCAACTGGTTTTCAGCTTTGTAAATGCACCGCTGTTCGCTACGTTTTTTCTCGGCATGTTCTGGAAACGCACTACGGGACATGGAGCTTTTTGGGGATTGCTTCTCGGAACATTAGGTGCTGCTATTTTTCACGGAATTACGCTGGCAGAAGGAAAAGGCGGATGGCTTATGGAACCCGTTTATGAATTCCGCAGCGGTATGGGACAAGCCTTTGCTGTTGCAACTGTCGCATGGGTAGTGTGCTTTATTATGACCATTATCATTAGTCTTTTCACCAAGCCAAAAGAAGAAAAAGAACTGGTTGGTCTGGTTTATAGCCTTACCGAAAAACCTGTAGAAACTGAAAAGGCATTTTACAAACGCCCCGTTCCTATTGCAATAGTTATGATCATACTGGGAATAATCCTCAACCTCATTTTCTTCTAATGGAAAAACTAACCGACCTTCGTCTTATTATTGGATTATTCTTCAGTATTGCTGGAGTAATTTTATTACTGAATTACTTTGCCAGAGTTGAAGCAAAACACCCTGAATTAAACCTGTATTCAGGTATTGCAATGCTGGTGTTCGGGATGCTGATGTTGTTGTTCTTTTACAAAGGCGATAAGGATAACGCCTAATCGTCATTGCGAGCGAAGCGAAGCAATCTCATTTAGTTAAGGATTGCTTCGGGTGAAAAACCCTCGCAATGACGCTACTTTATCGTCTGGTAATAAGCACACACTTTATTCATCACACATTCGAGGCACTTGGGGTTGGTAGGTCTGCAAATTTCTCTGCCCATAAATGAGATAGCCATTCCTGCCTGTCCCCAATCCTGCTCATCAATCACATTCATTAACTGAAGCTCAATCTTCTTGGGGTCAGTGCCGGTGGCAACTCCCAAACGGGGTGCTACGCGCACTACATGAAGATCAACAATGATGCCTTCCGCCTTCTTCCCTGTTTCGCGCATAATAACGTTGGCTGATTTTCTGCCAATACCTGAAAGTGCGGTCAAACCATCCATAGTAAGTGGTATGTTTTTATCCTCTTTAATGGTCTGCGCCAGTTTCATCAACCATTTGGTTTTATTACCAAAATTGCGGACACTGCTGATGTAATGCATAATTGTTTCTTCATCCGCTCTTGACAAGGAAGCCATATCAGGGAAAGCAGTAAAGAATGATTTACCCACTTCGTTTATATGCTTATCCGAATCCTGTGCCGAAAGAATTACCATCACTACTAATTGATAGATATTACCGTAATCCAACGGATGTTTTTTGCCTTTGTATTTAGCGATAAGTGGTTTTATTTCTTTGCTCCAGTTTATTTGAGTTGTCATAATGTAAATTTAAACTTCGTGCCTCAGCGTCTTTGCGGTGAAAATAAAAAAAATAATCGGCAAGGTTCTTGTAATTTGTTTAACAAACATTAACAGAAAAACTTTCGCCAAAGAACTATCTGTATCTAATTTTGAAACGGTTTTC
>CAMDBK010000284.1 GCA_945889235.1 Chitinophaga pinensis | reverse complement strand
AACCTGATTGTTCCCGTTATTAAAAATGCTGACAGAATGAATCTGTACGGACTTGCAAAAACAGTAAATGATTTAGCAGGAAGAGCACGAAACAATAAGTTATTGCCTGATGAAATTCAGGGCGGAACTTACACAGTGACTAATGTAGGAACGTTCGGAAACGTAATGGGAACTCCTATAATCAATCAGCCACAGGTTGCAATTCTTGCAGTTGGGGCAATTCGCAAAAAGCCGGCTGTGATTGAAACTGAGTTTGGTGATACAATAGGAATCCGCCACATGATGTTTCTGTCTCATGCATATGATCATCGTGTAGTTGACGGTGCTTTGGGCGGAAGTTTTGTAAGAAAAGTTGCCGATTACCTTGAACAATTTGATATAAACCGAACTATTTAAAAAAATGAGCGTATTGAGGGCTTATTAAATGGTATTGGTCGAAATAGAAAACCATTTGGTATTAAAAACCTAAACACAAACTTTTCTATGAAGAAAGTTTTCCTCATTCTGTTAATAGCCATTCAGCATTGTTCTGTAATTAGTTCATACGCTCAGGGCGAAGATTATCTGAAAAAAACATATCCTGTTGCAGAACAGCATCTGGCAGCAGGAAAAATTGATCTTGCCCTCAAAAACTTTCTTGACCTGGAAAAATTATATCCGGATAATGCCCATATTAAGTATAAAGTAGGTTTGTGTTATTTCTTAACTACAAATCGTAAAGTACTTGCAATTCCATATTTCAAGGCAGCGGCAAAAAATATTTCAAAAGAATTTGAAGAAGGCACTTATAAAGAAGTGCAATCTCCGCCTGATGCCATTTATAAACTGGCAAAAGTTTATCACATTGAATTTAAAATAGACAGCGCTATAGCAGAATACAAAAAGTTTAAATTGACTATACCTGATTATGAAGTTGACTTATTGAAAGATGTTGACCAACAGGTTAAGATGTGTGAAAACGCAAGGGAAATTTTTAAAGTGCCTGTAAAATTTTCAATTCAAAATCTTGGAAATAAAATTAACAGTCCATTTGATGATTATTCAGCAGTTTTAGATGCTGGTGAAACTATCTTAATTTTAACTTCAAGAAGACCAGGTAGCACAGGAGGTTTATTAGCCGATGATGGCAAGCCTTTTGAAGACATATATTATTCATTAAAAAAAAGTGATGGACAATGGTCGGCACCAAGTAATATAGGGCCAATGATAAACACAGAAGGTCATGATGCCAGCATCAGTTTATCAGCAAACGGACAGCATCTTTATATTTACCGTGATGATTGGGGTAATGGAAATATTTATGTAAGCCATTTTATTAATGACCAATGGAGCGAACCCGAAATTCTTGGTTCAGATATAAATTCAAAAGCCTGGGAAACACACGCCAGTGTATCACCTGATGGGCAAATATTATTTTTCACCAGTGACCGCGAAGGCGGAAGCGGAGGTTTAGATATTTATTATTGTAAAAGATTACCTAATGGTGAGTGGAGCTTGGCCCAAAATATTGGCCCTGTTGTAAATACTGAATATGATGAAGAAGCGCCTTTCATGCACCCTGACGGGAGAACACTTTTCTTCAGTACAAAAGGTCACACCAGTATTGGTGGTTTTGATATATTTTTCAGTGTTTTGCAAGAAGATGGAAAATGGATTCAACCCAGAAATATTGGTTACCCAACGAACACAGCTGATGACGAAATATTTTTTGTTGCTTCACCTGATGGAAAACGAGCCTATTATTCATCATCAAAAGACAGCGGATTTGGAGAAAAAGATATGTACCTCATTAACTTGGAACTTGAAATACAGGAACCTCTTACACTGTATAAAGGAAGAATAGAAAAAGATGAAAATGGGGTTATTCCAAAAGCTACTATTAACGTCACAGATAATACTACAGGGAGTTTATACGGAACCTTTCGCAGTCGTTCTGATAATGGAGTTTTCACACTTATTCTTAAGCCTGGTGCAACCTATAAAATTGATTATGAAGCCAACGGTTTTCAATTCCATTCCGAGAGTTTGACAGTACTAGCGGGAACTGCTTATTTTGAGATAAATAAAGCAGTTATTCTTCAGCCTCTGAAATATAAAAAACCTTAATTATTTTCAGGTAGAAAATTAATTAGGATTATATCCATGAATTTCCCTAATATTGTTCAGTATTTATTAGTAGGTGTATTTCATTTATTAGTAGGTATATTTTCACGTTATATCGTTATATTTTTCGATGTAAGGAGGAATTATTGTATGTTTACAAACAGTCTATGCGAGCAGGTTTACTCTTAGGGGTCTTATATTTATTTTTTACTTCAGGTCTTAGTGCACAGGTTTCTAATGAAGCCGATTTCAAGAAGAAATTTGGCCTTGTTGATGGCTATCTTTATGATGGAGATTATTACAAAGCCCTGCCTCTTGCCAAAGAACTTTATGCCTACGATTCAACAAATGCTAATTTATCTTACATGTTGGGCACTGCCTATCTTGGTGCAGACCCCGACCGTACTAAAGCAGTTTATTATCTTGAACAGGCAATAATACTTTCAGCACCATCGCTTATGTACAAAGAAGGCGATTACAAAGAAAGAGGAACACCGGGAATAACGTATTATAATCTTGCAAAAGCATATCACTTCTCGTACAGGTTTGATGAGGCTATTTCAAACTATTACAACTATCGCTCATTTGTTGACTTAGAAGATGTAAAAGTTTACACAGAAGTAAAGCGTCAAATTGAATATTCGGAAAATGCAAAATTGCTTACTGAACAACCCGTTAGTATCAAAGTTCAATCATTAGGACCTGTTATCAATTCAAAATATGAAGATTACAGCCCCGTTATTTCTGCTGATGGCAACACACTTATTTTTACTTCAAGACGGGAGGGAAGCACAGGAGGTAAATTCTTTTTTGACGGAAAATATTATGAAGATATTTATATAGCTAAAAAAGAAAGAGGAAAGTGGACAACACCCCGTAGCATAGGCACGAATATTAATACAGATGGACATGAAGCTACAATAGGGCTTTCACCGGATGGACAGCAGCTTTTTATTTACAAAGATGATAATGGTGATGGAAATATTTATCAGAGTAAATTAAATGGAACTGAGTGGTCAAAACCTGAGAAACTGGGTGGTGAAATTAATACAACAGCATGGGAAACACATGCTACCATTTCAGCAGATTTACAAAATTTATTTTTTATAAGTAACAGAAGCGGAGGAATAGGAGGAAGGGATATCTATAAGGTTTCATTACTGCCCGATGGAACATATAGTAAGCCTGAGAACCTTGGTGCTATAATAAACACACCGTATGATGAAGAAGCGCCTTTCTTTGCTGCCGATGGAAGAACTCTTATATTTAGTTCTCAAGGTTTTAACAGCATGGGAGGCTTTGATATTTTTACATCTGAAAATATTGATGGAGTTTGGTCAACACCGGTAAACATTGGTTATCCAATTAATTCACCTGAAGATGATGTGTTTTTTGTAACCACTCCAGATGGGTTAAATGCTTATTATTCATCACGTATGGAAGGTGGAATGGGGGAGAAAGATATTTATCTGATAGAGTTTTCTGAGAAAAAGAAAGAAAGCCTGACAGTAATGAAAGGGCGGATTGTTATTGATAGAAATTCTGAAATACTTGCTAATATTATAGTAAATGATGCCTCTAATAACACAGTAATCGGAATTTATAAACCAAATAAAACAACCGGAAGCTTTGTTTTTATTTTACAGCCGGGAGCAGAATACAATGTTACCTATGAATGTGAAGGATACCAATCAAAAAATGATAAAGTTGTAGTTCCTCAAAATTCAAGCTACTCTGAAATTACAAAAGCAGTTATTCTTGACCCTGTTG
>CAMDBK010000283.1 GCA_945889235.1 Chitinophaga pinensis | reverse complement strand
AATAAAATAAGACAGGCAGCCTCTACTCCAATAAGTAGTACAGCAGACATTCCTAACGTAATCAAGGGAACACGGATGTACGGTATTTTTGAAATTAATGAAAGAATGAAAACTATCAACGCTATCAGTTCTGCTAATTTCAGAAACTGAATGGCCGGTGTTTTATACCATTCAAAACTATCCAGGTTATTTATTGCAATATTTTTTACAACAATTACCAAAAGGTAAAAAGAAAGAGTAAAAAGCACGGCTTTCTGAGTTGACCAAATCCAATGAATGGAACGAAAAAAAAAGTTACCAGATGACACGCGGCAAAAGTAAATTTATTCTGCGCTTATAACGTCTGGCGAGAAAAGATTATCTGCCTCAATTGCATTCAGATTTTCACTTCCAACGCTCCAACCGATTGGACTTGTACCGGCTAAATGAGCAGTTGGATAATACGCAAAAGATAACTCCACAAAATTAAGAGCAAGTTTGCTGTGACTAAGTCGCAGTCCTATACCGTAGCCTTGAAACACGCGGCTTTTAAATAGTGATGATATATGGTCATGCTGACCAACAACACCAAAGTTGGCAAAGAAAAATGCGTTGGATTTAAAGCCAAGCACTGTCAGCGGATCGTAAACAACGGTTTCTAAACGCATGCTCAAACCTTTTGCACCAACCAGCGGCCCGGGTTGGTCATATTTTGCACCTTGCAAACCTTTAAAACTGTAATTCTCTGCTTGTGGTTTACGTATGCCGAAAGTGCCGTCCACTCTTATAAATTCACGTACGCCCCAGCCTTCTGATAATTTTAATTGCGGTGTTATGAAGCGAATGGTTGCACCAATCACTCCTTTACTGTAACCGTAATTAGAAATATAATTTCCGCTGTTCAGTTGCGCGAAAATATAACCGCCTTTACGGAAAAGTTTTCCATAGTTAATGTTCATTCCCAGATAGCAGTGGGTGCGGTAAATCTGCTGATAATTCATTCCTCCAGTAATGGAGAAATTTACTCCTTTCGGTAAATACTCACTGTTTCCAAAGTAATAGATGAAACGGGTTTGGTAGTAATCTAAATTGGCAATTCCTATGCTTGCCAACACATAACCGTTGTTTTTAAAAGGACTGTAAGTGTCGGAACTTGGTGCGCTTCCATAAACCTTACGGTAACCCCGGATAGAAGTAATCAGCCGTGAATATTTCGACATTTTTTCAATGAAACCAACCTTGAAAGAACGCGCCAGCCAAATATCCTGATAGTTAAAACTTAATTTTTCACGATGAAGGTCGTTATTGAAAAAAGTATAATCGGTGTTCCAGAATGATTCAACTCTGGCAGCCCACTTATCTTCCAGTAACACAAAGTTGCGTTCAAACTCAAAGCCATAGCGCTGCCGGAATTTATCAACTTCAGCTTTACCTGAAAGGTTAAAACGTGTTCGGAACAGATTAGGTATTGAATATCTTCCGTTGAAAGTAACGGGATTTTTCAAATCATAATTAAATGTAACAGAGGAACTAAAGCGATGACCGAGATTGAGAAAATTATTCAGGTTAAAACCAAGAAAAAATCTGCCATCATACAAGCCGGTTGCAATGGCAAGTGATTGATTATCCTGAACAATTACTATAACTTTCACATCATCTGTTCCGGATATTTCTTCTACTACAATTAATGCATCGTTGTAGTTGGAACTTTGTCGGAGGTTACGCTGACAGTCAACAAGAATGGATGGTTCCAGCCAGTCTTTTTCACGAAAGAGTAACAGTTTTTTTACGTTGCGCCAGCCACTGCGACTGTGAATTTTATTTACAATTAGTTCGCGGTGGGGGAGTGTATCTAACGTTGCCGGATTTAAACTTGTACCTGCAGGATTGATAACACGAATGCTGATTTCTTTAATAGTGCGGCAGGCATATTTTTGAAAATATTCCAGTTCCTGTTCGCGCGATTTGCCTTCCTGAGCAGTGGAATAAAAACTTTGCAGCGTGAACAAACACAGCGAAAATGAAACAAGAATTAATTTTCGTTGTGTAAAATTCATTTATCCTTAGGCGTAAAGTTTAGGGGAAGCCAAATGTAAAAATCTGTTTCGGGTTTTGAAAGAAAAGTTTTTCGGTGAATTAATACGTTCTGTTGCCGATTGTATGCTGTCGTTTATCGAAAATAAAAACGCCCCGCATTTCTGCGGGGCGCTTTTCCTCTCCTTATTAAAAGGAGGGGGTAGGGGGTGGTGATTATTTCTTCTCGTCTTTCACTTCCTCAAAGTCAACATCTGTTGCTTCCTGACTTCCTGCGCCTGAAGATTGATTGCTATCAGCTCCTCCTGCATTCGCGTTGTCTTGCGGTTGCCCTTGAGTTGCTTTATACATTTCTTCCGAAGCAGCAGTCCATGCAGTGTTCAATGTTGCCATTGCAGCATCAATTCCTGCAATATTGCGTGTTTCGTGCGCTGTTTTCAATTCTGCAAGAGCGGTTTCAATCGGAGCTTTTTTATCAGCAGGCAGTTTGTCACCAAACTCTTTCAATTGTTTGTCCGTTTGGAAAATCAATGCATCAGCCTGATTGATTTTATCTGCTTCTTCTTTTGCTTTACGGTCGCTTTCAGCATTTGCTTCAGCTTCAGCTTTCATCTTTTTGATTTCTTCATCGCTCAAACCAGATGAAGCTTCGATTCTGATTTGCTGTGATTTTCCGGTTGCTTTATCTTTTGCAGACACATGCAGAATACCGTTTGCATCAATATCAAAGGTTACTTCAATTTGTGGTACACCGCGCGGTGCAGGAGGAATTCCATCTAAGTGGAAGCGACCTAAAGGACGATTGTCTTTTGCCATCGGGCGCTCACCTTGCATGATATGAATTTCTACTGAAGGCTGGTTGTCGCTTGCAGTTGAGAAGGTCTCTGATTTTTTGCTTGGTATGGTTGTGTTTGATTCAATCAACTTGGTGAATACACCGCCCATTGTTTCGATACCCAATGAAAGTGGAGTAACATCCAGCAGCAATACATCTTTCACTTCACCTGTTAATACACCGCCTTGGATTGCAGCACCTACAGCCACAACTTCATCAGGGTTTACACCTTTTGAAGGAGCTTTGCCGAAGAATTTCTGAACTGCGTCTACAATTGCGGGGATACGTGTAGAACCACCAACCAAAATCACTTCATCAATATCGCTGGTTGAATAACCTGCGTTTTTCAATGCGCTCTGGCAAGGTGCGATTGTACGTTTAATCAAATCGTCAACCAAGGCCTCAAATTTTGCGCGGCTTAGTGTGCGCACCAAGTGTTTTGGAATTCCGTCAACAGGCATAATGTATGGCAGGTTGATTTCGGTTGAAGTAGAGCTTGACAATTCAATCTTCGCTTTCTCAGCAGCTTCTTTCAAACGTTGCAAAGCCATCGGGTCTTTGGTAAGATCAAGGTTTCCGTTTTCGTTTTTGAATTCGGTAACTAACCATTCAATAATTTTATGGTCGAAGTCATCACCACCTAAGTGTGTATCACCATCGGTTGATTTTACTTCAAATACGCCTTCACCCAATTCAAGAACCGAAACGTCATGTGTTCCGCCACCGCAGTCGAACACTACAATTTTCATGTCTTTGTTTTTCTTGTCAAGACCATAAGCCAATGCAGCTGCAGTAGGCTCGTTAATGATTCTGCGAACTTTAAGACCTGCTATCTCGCCTGCTTCTTTGGTAGCCTGACGTTGTGCATCATTGAAATAAGCGGGAACGGTAATAACCGCTTCGGTTACTTCTTGTCCAAGATAATCTTCAGCAGTTTTTTTCATTTTCTGCAAAATCATTGCAGAAATTTCCTGTGATGTATAAGTGCGGTCGTCAATTTCAACACGGGGTGTATTGTTGTCGCCTTT
>CAMDBK010000282.1 GCA_945889235.1 Chitinophaga pinensis | reverse complement strand
GAACTGGTACATAAATATATTTTTAAAAAAATCCACATCAAAAAACGTATTTTCGTCGTCAAGGCCTGTTTTTATTGGGCATTACGAAGATTGAAAATAAATTAATGGGACACTAGTGGCCAAAGCAAAATAATTAATGCGACAGAACCATAAATACAATAGTTGACATTGAGATCAAGGCTAAGGCAAAATGTTTTTTGATATTTTTCATATTGTTGAGTTTTATTTTTTTTCAATTGAAAATTCAGGTTCATTATTTCCAGTACAGATGCCCTTTTTATCGCTTTTATTTATGGTTAACACATAAGTAGGATTTGAACCTTGTCCATCGCTTAAAGAACATTCTATTTTTGTAGTGTTATTTTCTTGGGAAATAATTTTGTAAGTACCGTCATAATATACTCGGCTGTTGTCTTCGAGATTGATTTGTTGTAAGCTGACTACATTGCCATCTTTTAGAAGAAATTTATAGTCAATAGATGGAACTGAAACTTTGTTTCCATTGATAACCATGTCATCACCATATTGATTTTTCATAAAATAGCTTGGTTGGATTCCATGATAATTTCCAAGAAATTCGGCTGACAAACCCTCGGTTTTATCAGCAGATATTTTTTCAGACTCATTTGGTGATGAGTTGTTAGTTGATTCTTGATTAGAATTTCCACAACCAAATAAAGTGATTGTGAGAGTGCTAATTATTAGTATTGATTTGAAAATTATTTTCATTTTTCTGAATATTAATTTTAAAATAAGAATGGGGCATATGCCCCATTCTTATGATTACTTAAAGACCATTTTGTGCTTTAGCCATTACTTTACCATTAGAAAAAGTAATTGAAATCACTTTTGTGCCAGATTGCCATGTCATCACCTCGGAGCTTATATTACCTCCATATTCACCGAGATCAACACTTGATGAAGCTTGCGATTCTCCTTTACCAAGAATAGATTCAACTTGTGAAACAGACATGTCATTGGAGATCTTGTCATAGTTGTCTTTGTTTAGTTTGCCAGTGCAACTTACAAGAAAAATCGAAAGTGAAATGATTGCTGATTTGAATATTGTTTTCATAATTAATCAAATATTTCTGTTAAATAAACATGGCCACTTTTTATCCGGTTTCCCTCTATCGAAAAAACTGATCCGTTACTACCTTTAAATTTACCGAATCCAAGACTTTCGATAGAGATGGTTGAGTTAACAGTATTAATTCCGAACATTCCTCCTTTGATTGTTACTTTAGTTGCATCTTCGTTAAAGATCCATGTAATTTTTGCTCCTGCGGAGTTAACATTTTGGAATTTTCTGTTTGCCGGACTAGTAAAGTTATTTTCTTCACCTGGTCTTTCAGATTTTAATTTTTCCAAGTCGTTTACGGCACTTTGATTTTGTGATTTTCTAATTAAGAAAACAATACCGAATATGACGGCTATTGTTATTAAGGGAATCATTGTCATTTTATTTTAAATTTATTTTTCCTAATCGTTTGGCTTTTCGGTGTCGCCCCGTTTTTTTTTAGTGGGTTCTGGGCTCCACTTTTGTTTTTCAATTTTACAAAATATCTTTAAAGAACTATCAAAATTATTCTTTGGCGGTTCTCTTGTCTGTCGTTTTCCGTTTGGTTGTCTTTTCATAAACTTGCCCATAACGGATAGGGCTTGGCGAAGGTGGGGTTTAGAAAGCACTAAAATTCAAATTTAATACAAAAGCTAATAGAAAGCACAAATGCCCTGACAAATGTTCAGCCTAGCACTAAAGCCCCACTTTTGCCAAACCCATGTTATGGGCTGGTTTTTGGTCTATCAACACTATCAATCCAATTGTTGAATTTATTTAGTGAGCTTATGACCTTTCTCCTTTGTTAATGAATGTAAACGAACACATTGTAATAATAGTAAAACCTAATCTTATCTGAAGTTGTATAGATTAGACAAAGTTACTTTTATTATTTATTGTAAGTTTATACGTAATCCAGTTGTTAGCATAATACCCAATCCTTTGTCAATTGAATATTTCCAACTATCTGTGGGTGGATGATCAGAATAAACTGTGCTACCAAATGTAAATTCACTTTTATCCCGATATAAACCTTGGGCATCAATGCAAAGAGTAATGTTATGACTTAAGGATATATTGGTGCCAATGCGAAACTGAGCAAACATTAAATTTGATGAGCTTTTTGTATTACTGTTAAAATGATTTACAGGGGCACCAGTAACTTTAGATATCTCATAGTCTGAATTAGCAGAAGCTGGGCTTGATTGTTTGCTTGCTGCATTTGTCATTGTTATTCCACAAAAACCAATACCTAATGCACTTGTAATTGATACTTTATTAGTAATAGAATAACCCAAGGTAAACTTAACAGCAGCGTTAAAAGATGTCATTTCCATCTTATTACTAAATTTATGATGACCTGCAGAATAATGTTCTTCTACTAATTCTAAAACGTAATCTAGACTATCACCATGTACATTTGCCACTTCTTCAGTATTTGAATTAGCAAGCTTACTTTCATGAATTCTTTTTGTGTAGAACAAATCAAATTCAAGGCCTGGTTTCAATTTACTATTTTTTTTCTGCCAAACGGTACCATATGTTAAACCCAAAACAGCACCTATATTGTTCTTGCTTTTTCCTTTTACATCAACAAGTAAATCAAAATCAGTATTATACGCATTGAAATCACCGCGTTTATGTGCAACTCCAGTTTGTTCTACATCAAAAGATCCTTGAAATAATACACCTGTATATGGCATAATATAGGTAGAGGATTTCATCATATCCTTTTGATCTGGAATTAGAGCCTTTTCATTGGCATTTTGAGCAAAAGATTCGTTAGTTATTATTGAGAGTAAAATAGTAACTAAAAGTTTTAATAAGTTTTTCATAATAATATTTATTTAATATGTTTTTCCTATCATATGGCTTTTAAGTTTAGCCCCGTTTTTTTTAATGGTCGCTGGACTCCATTTTTTATTTTTCAATAGTCGTAATAGTTATGAACTTTCAAATTTAAATATTGCTGCTTCTCTTGTGTGTTTTATTCTCATGTGTCGTTTCTTAAACTTGCCCATAACGGTTTGCAGCTATAAGAAGTTGGCGATTTTCAACATTAAACTTCATACGAAGCACCAATGTTTGATTAACCACAAAGTGGCTGCGGAGCACTGAACCGCCAATTTCTTGTGGGTGATGTTATGGGCTGGTTTTCTTGTTGTCAGTTATACAATTGCTTTAGGGTCAGTTCCATATTCATTGTCACCTTGCACACCGTCTGTGCAAGCTAAAATTAAATTGTAAATTGGAATTAATAAAAACCAACCGCTTTTTCCAACATCGTGCATTCTTCTAACACCAACTGCAATCGATGGAATTAAAACTGCTAATGTGTAAATGTTGGCTAATTGTGGAACTTGTATTAGTCCACCAACAAAGCCAAATACAACAGAAATAATTACGTTGACCAGGACGAAATACCAATACTCACTTCTTCTTGCTCGTCCACTAAATGTTGCGTAGTTTTGTAAAACTTTTAAATAATAATTCATATTTTTCTATTTTATTTTTTGTCTTACTCGTTTGGCTTTTCGGTGTAGCCCCGTTTTTTTGAGTGGGTTCTGGACTCCACTTTGAATACTTCAATGATAATGTTAATTTATTCAAAGTAACAAATATATTTTTTTTGTCACATTGGGTGGTCAGCCCTTTGGCTCTCGCAGACCGTTTTCGGTTTTAAACTTGCCCTTAACGTTTTGCAGCTACAAGAAGTTGGCGATTTCGAAGCACTAAACTGTCTGCCACCACTGAACTTGCTACGAAGCACAAAACTTCATTTAACCACTGAACCGCCAATTTCTTGTAGGTGCTGTTAGCG
>CAMDBK010000281.1 GCA_945889235.1 Chitinophaga pinensis | reverse complement strand
CCAAAAGGAGATTTTTTATGGAAGTTAGAAACCTATCCATTGCCATGATTGTAGAGCAGTATGGTGGAAATCCAGGGCTTCTCTTTAAAACATAAAAATGGTCGGAATTTCTTCCGACCATGACTGGGAAACAGCCCTTCTTTTAATTGACTGTCTCAAAGGACTGAAATAAAGAAAACTGTAAATACCCTATAATTAGGGTAAATTAATTGCGGAATTATTTTACAAACTTTCGCCACTCTATTGGAATGGCCTGTATCATCTTGTCGCGCGGTATAATCTCAAACATAGCCGCACGGAACAATGCACCATGTATAGTTTTGGCACCTGTTATTTCTTTAATAATAGTTGAATGGTCAATAATAGTGTACTCAGATTTAAACTTTTTATCGGCCACTAATTTTACTGAAAGGTCACTCATTAATAATAAGCAGCTTTCTACATGAATGTCTTTGAGTGTGTTTTTAAGAAACGGTGGTGGTTGCATGTGTGATATTTTTTTGGTTTTGGTTGGTAAACAAAAATAAATGAAAATAATTTTAGGGTACATTTCTTAAGGACATAAAAGACAAAAGGGACATCGGCTAATTCGTATGGAGGACTAATTGATGTCCTGCCAGTCGCTAAAGTCCTTTAATTCTTTTTTTTTATTTTTGATTTTGTATTCAACAAAAAAAATGGCTGAAAACCAAAATAACACAACTGGTTTTATACCGCAGCATGGCGGCTACCGCAATTTACTCAGCTACCAAAAATCAGAAATAGTTTATGATGGCACCGTTTATTTCTGCCAACGCTTTTTTCAAAAATACGACCGCACCATTGACCAAATGGTGCAGGCAGCCCGTTCAGGAAAACAAAATATTGTTGAAGCAAGTATGGCATCAGCCACCTCAAAAGAAACAGAACTGAAATTAACCAATGTAGCCCGTGCCAGCCTTGAAGAATTATTAATTGATTACGAAGATTTTTTAAGAACCAAAAAATTAAAACTCTGGGAAAAAGACAGCCCGCTTGTAAACCGCCTGCGCCAACTGAATAAAATTCCTGATGCTAACTACGAAACATTTCGTAAAGGCATTGAAAATACAAACGCTGAAATATGTGCCAATGTTATGATTGGCTTAATAAAAGTTACCACCTACCTGCTAAACCAACAATTAAAATCATTAGAAAAAGCTTTTATTAATGAAGGCGGTTTGCGTGAGCGCATGACACAAGCCCGCATTAATAAAAGAAACAAAGGATATTAACAACTTCAGTGTACTTCTCAACTAAGTAGTAGCAAATAAAAAAAGTATTTACAATCATCTTTTTATTTGTTTTTATACTCCGCTCGGCTGAATGTTCAACGCAGTTGCACTGAGCGGCACTTACCTAATACATTTGCAACATAATCCCGATAACAATCGGGACTAACAATTAAAAAAACAAACAAAATGAATTCAACTCAACTGGTAGTAAAAATGATACTGGACAGATGGTATGGAAGCATAAAGAATTTTGATGCTGTCCTCAATGCAATTACCGATGAACAATTGCAAAAAGAAATTGCACCAACTAAAAACAGAGGAATATATTTACTGGGGCATCTTATTGCCGTGCATGATGATATGCTTATACTCTTAGACATGGGTAATAAACTATATCCCGAATTGAATAAACCCTTTATTGATTCACCCGATAAAACAGTAGCTGAAATTCCTTCTGCAACAGAATTGAGGGCCTGCTGGAGCAACCAATGTGAAGTGATGAAACAAAAAATGGATAGTTTGAAAACAGAAGAATGGTTTGAAAAACACACTGCTGTTTCTGCCGAAGATTTCAGGAAAGAACCACATCGGAATAAATTAAACATCATCATCACCAGAATATCCCATTTGCAATACCATACAGGACAATTAGCGTTGCTTAAATAATTCACTCATTTAAAACATAAAAAAGCCTGATAAAATTATTTATCAGGCTTTTTTATGCTACACTATAAACTACTCGTGCGTATCATCTAAGTTGATGGTATAAGTTTGTCCGTTTACGGTAACGGTTGCTATATCATCACAAAGTTCAGGAGTCATTGCGCCATAATTAATTGTACGCGTAGGTTTATTCTGTGGAGTAACATACGCTGTTCCTGCAAAAAAATGTTTTCGGCAACCGATTTCAAATTTCCGAATTAAGGGTAATAATGAATCAATTTCAGCCGTATAGGTTTCACCAGTTTGGGTGGTTCCGCTGCTTCCACCGTGAATGCCAATTTTGTCATCAAGTCGTGTATTGGGTGTATTAAACCCTGCCAGAAAGGCAATAACCTGATGGCTTTCCCAGGCAGTAGTCCCAACTCCATTGGCTAATTCCAGTCCGCCCACAATATCCCATTTAAAATGATTAAATCCGTTAGGGCTTAAACCGAAATTGGTTACATCAATATAGCCCAGCACCTTGTTATCATTTACATAAAAATCCTGAAACTCATGGTGAAAAAGAGCACCCGAGTCACGTGCCGCAGATGGGGGCGGACAATTAATAATTATTTTTCCTCTGCGGTATTTTCCATCATTGCAAAGACAATTACTTGTTCCGAAGTCAATGGTTACCACATTAGGCATAGCATTAGTATCTCCACGCGTTACAATTGCACAGGGCGCAGAAATTTTTTCGGCATCATCCATTTTAAATGAAGTGAGGTCTTCATCAATCACTGATTCATCACCCATGCTGGCAACATCATTATAGGCTGTTTCAGAAGCAGCATTGTTATAAACTGCATTCAAATCATCTGTATCGGTGTTATCTTTATTACAGGAAACTATCCCGATAGCAAGTGCGAAAATGAGTGCTGTTGGTCTTAATATATTATTCATGGCTAAGAAGTTTTGGTATTTTGAATACTTTTGACTTTGATAAAATGAATTGGTTTAATACGCTGCAAAAGTAAAACGAAAGCGATAGTCTGAACAAATTTTTTAACCCGCCTGTGAAGCAAACATACCTGAAACCTGTACTGAAAAAAACAAAGCCGGATATTGACAGCCTGATAAAAAGCGCTGTACAAATGCGTCAGGAAAATGCAGCACAAAGTATTGAGCTTTCCATGTATGCTCTGGCACAATCCGAAAAATCAGGCTATAAAAAAGGAACAGCGGAATGTCATTATAATCTGGGGATCGCTTACTTCAATCAAAGCAATTATAATGCAGCGCTGGAACATTTGCGAACAGGAAGCGATTATTATTCAATGCTGGATATGAAGAAACAGATGGCAGAATCATTAAATGCTATAGGAGGAGTATCAAGAATTAAAGGTGCTATGGACAGCTCATTAGATGCACACATGAAAGCCTTGAAAATTTTTGAAGAGATTGATGACAAAAAAGGGATGGCTTCTGCAAACAATAATCTTGGTGTTTTATATAAAGTGCAGGGAGAGTTTAACAAAGCCTTACAGTATTTTGAAAAGGCATTTGAAATAAATAAAAAAGCAAAGGAAAACTCAAGCCTGATAATGGTTTTAGGAAACATCAGTAACATATACAGGCAAACCAATAATTATGAAAAAGCAATTGAATACAACCAAAAAGCATTAAAAATAGCAGAAGAAATCGGAGACAATAAAAACCTTTCAATACTGAATAATAATATTGGATTGGTTTACGAGAAGCAACACGAATATGAAGAGGCTTTAAAATATTTCAGGAAATCTGTTTTATTAAAAGAAAAGATTGGTGATACCAAAGGGATTGCTGCCTCATACAGCAATATTGGCAATGTATACAGAGCATTGGGTGATATGGAAAATGCAATGAAGTTTCAAAAAATTGCTTTGGGGATAATAGAAAATGCTGATGCAAAGCCTTTAGAAAAAGACATCTACAAAGAAATTTCGG
>CAMDBK010000280.1 GCA_945889235.1 Chitinophaga pinensis | reverse complement strand
AGGTTGACATAACAACTAAACTTTCATGCTTCTTGGAATTTAGCTGCAGCATATTTCCGGCAAAGCACGATGCCTGTTTTGACGTAATAACAAGAACTTCCTTTTCAGTTGATTTGAAATTATCCAGCAAATCCTTTTTCTCTGATTCGGATGAAATGTAATCAAGGCAGATAACCACAAATTTTTCACAAACAGATAACAGAACATTTGTATGATAAACAGGAACCCCGTTTGCCACAGCGTGAAATAATATAGGCTTGTAATTAAGTTGCTTGCAAAACTCTTCAACCAGTTCAGGCGATGTTCTTTCAGAAACTGATGCGTAAGCAATTCTGTTAACCCTGTCTAAAACAAGGCTGCCTGTGCCTTCCAGAAATTTACTTTCAACTTCATAGTGAGTCAGGTCAATAGTATTACTAATTTGAAATCGGTGATTGTTTTTGAGTGTTTGCAGAATATCTTTTCTTCGTTCGGTTCTGCGGTTAGTTGCATACATTGGATAAAGTACAACCGTATCTTCATCGTGAAATGAAATCCAGTTGTTCGGGAAAATTGCATCAGGTTTTTGCGGTTCAGTTGTGTCGGGTATCACAATTACATTCACACCCACATCAGTTAGTTGTTGAGCAAACGCATCAAACTCATTCAATGCTTGTTGCTGAATATTTAAACTTTGCTCAGGCTTGTGCTGAAAAGAATTATTAGCAGCAGTTTCTTCGTTATACCCAAACCTAGCAGGGCGAATCATCAAAATGTCCGCAGTACACTGGCTTTGATTTTTCATCTCTGCACCTTTGCACCTTTGCGGTTAATTAACTAAGCCTGTCTTTGTCTCCACTAAATAATGGTTTTTATCAGCGCCAGAGCGCGAAACCATTTCGGCAAGAAAGCCGGTAAGAAAAAGCTGTGTGCCTATAACCATTGCCAGCAGCCCGAAGTAGAAGAGCGGACGCTCAGTCATTTTATATTCGTGGAAAGCAAATTTTGCAACAGCAAGGTAAACAGCAATTATAAAACCACCGAAGAAACTCAATGTTCCTAAGGTTCCGAAAAGGTGCATGGGCTTTTTACCAAAGCGTGAAACAAAGGTTATGACTAATAAATCCAGAAAGCCATTGATGAAACGTTCAAGCCCAAACTTTGTAGTTCCGTATTTGCGTTTCTGATGTTGCACTTCTTTCTCCGCAATTTTGCGAAAGCCCGCCCATTTTGAAATCACAGGAATATAGCGGTGCATCTCACCATACACATCAATCGTTTTAATCAGGTCTTTGCGATAGGCTTTCAATCCGCAGTTAAAATCATGTAATTCAATTCCCGACATTCTGCGTGTAGCCCAGTTGAATAATTTGGTGGGAATAGTTTTGGTAAGCGGGTCGTAGCGTTTCTTTTTCCATCCCGAAACAAGGTCGTACCCTTCTTCGGTTATCATTTTATACAATTCAGGAATTTCTTCAGGGCTGTCTTGTAAATCAGCATCCATAGTGATTACCACATCGCCTTGTGCTTCAGCAAAACCAACATTAAGCCCTGCAGATTTACCATAGTTTCTGCGAAACTTAACTCCTTTAAAACGCGAATCGCTTGCGGAAATCTCCATCACTTTTTTCCAGGATGCATCAGTGCTGCCATCATCAACAAAAATTACTTCGTAAGAATAACCGCTGTTTTTCAGCGCAGCAACAATCCAATCCGAAAGTTCTTTCAGTGATTCTTCTTCGTTATAAAGCGGTATTACAATTGAGATGTCCATGGTTTTCACCCTCTCCTTTGGAGAGGGCAGGGTGAGGCTTTTATGTATTATCAATTACATTGTCAAACGACTGATTTGGATTCTCTTTTTTAAGGACAGCAGAAGTAATAAGTGAAATAATAAAACCCATTACTGTTGTTGCTAAAACAACTGTTATTGTCATCATTGCAGGAGTAATAAACATGCGGGTATATTTCATAGCCATCTCCACTTCATCTTCGCCCATTTTTTTTTGTTCAATCATTTGCATTTCGGTTTGTTCCAGTATTTTCTCAATCAGTCCTGGGTCAATGAATTTGGTGAAAATATACGTGTAAAATGCTGAAAGAAAACTTGCAAAGAATACAATTAAAGTTCCTGTCCATAAAGCCTGCCCGTATGTAATAAAACCACCGTTTACATTATCGCGGTAAGCTTTTGTTCCCAGAACAATGCCGGCTGCAAGAAATACATAACTAATCCAGCTTAAAGCCTGATTAGTAGTTTGGTCAAGAACATAAAGCAATACAGAAAAAAGGATGAGCACCAGACCAAGCAAGGCGCCATAATTCATTGCTGTTTTGTAAGGAGTAGTTTTTTTGTCTTCCATTTGTTTTTTGATGATTATTATTTGTTTTTATAAGGTATCAAAGAGAACGCTTCGCTTAGTTGTTGGTTTTAGGTTGCGGCAAAGATAATTTATTTGAATAATGAACAAGGATTAACGATTTTAGAATGCAGATTTACACGACTTCTAAAATCCAAAATCGTTAATCCTTGTTCTTAAATCAATTTCTTTTTCAGATTTTCGATTTCAAATGTATCTTTGCACCGGGTAAGTTCTATACGACCAGCTCCTGCTGAACTCCCCCAGGACCGGAAGGTAGCAAGGGTAGGCGGTTGTAGCGGTGCGATATCGGGACTTACCCATTTTTTATTCCCGACTTTCGTACGCTCCCATATCAGGATTTAGTTTTCTTCCAACACCATCCAAATCATTTATAAGATTGGGAGAAGAGAGCATGATGCTGAAACTTCCTGCATCAATAGCAGGTGAAGAGCCATCGAGGTGGAAATCATTAGTTACCTGGTCAACAAAAAAGGTATCAATAGCTGAATTGATTACATTCTGGTAATTAAGTCCGTTGGATGTGTTCACTTCCTGTGGGTCAAGGCGCAACAGCGTATTCTCAAACAAGTAATTGAAAGCTGCACCACCTACATTATCAAAACCGATTTCATTTTCAAGGTTGCCCATGATAATGCAGTTGCCGAAGTAAGCGTCTAAGTCAAGAGGGATAATTGTTTCAAGTGAATCCCAATAGTTTGTCATTATTATAGTAGGTGTTTGCCTGTTGCCATATTGATAATAATCGGCAAAGGTGCAATGGCGGAAATCATAATCGCCACCTAAAACAAATGCTCCGCAGTATTGTCCTCCATTTGCAAAAACTGAATTCTCTCCTTTTATTATTGCATTTTGCCCGATAATACAAAGCCCTGACATTTGATAAACTTGCGTGTTGGTTATTGTGACATTTGGATTTGTTCCGTCATTATTATCTGCGCGAATTCCAATAGTTCCGTTTTTGATTATTGCATGGTCAATCGTATTGTTCTTGCTTCCATTGAAAAACCATAACATATCCCACTGTCCGGGAACATTCTGATAAAATGGCTCTAACCTGTCTCCTTGAAAAATTACCGGATTTCCTTGCTGACCATTTACACGTAATGTTCCTCCTTCATAAGCCATAAGGCTTGAGTTTTTATGGAAATAAACTTTTGTGCCTTCCATAATATCCAATGAACAATCAGTGTCAATTACAGCCATTCCATAAATTACGTGAGGTTTATCATTCGTCCATACTTCATTACATACAATGGAATAAGAGCCGATTGTTTCATCATAATTAGTAGGATAATAAAAGTGAGCATCCTGTCCCCACGCCACCAAATCCACATCCTGCAGGTTTCCGTTAGTCATAAATAAAATAGAATCAGAAACAATCAGCGGGTTATTTTGTCCGCTGGCATCTAAGGTAACTTCCACAAAAAGGAACATGCTGTCTTTGGCTTGTATTTCAATATCGTGGTGTGAAATTCCGGGAATGCCATCTACATTCAATCTGAATTTTGATGCAGAACCACCTGCCAACTGAATAGAAGAGATAATAATTCGTTTATCGCTGGGGTTATAGATAAGCAGGCGCTGGGTAGTA
>CAMDBK010000279.1 GCA_945889235.1 Chitinophaga pinensis | reverse complement strand
ATCTCGGAAGTAGTATTCAAACAATTCAACCATTCCTTCTTTCCACCATTGCGAAAAGCCGTATTTGCTACCGGGTAACCCTTTCATTTTGGTTGTGTATAGAATTTCTCTTGATTGAAGGTCAAAAAAAGTAAAGTAACCAGTAATATATCTCTCAGGCTTATTAAGGTTTTCAATAATCAAAACAAAACCAACTCCACTTTTTTCAGGAAGAGGATATGAATTAACAAATGCCTTTACACTGTCTAAAGGAAAAGAATAATTGGCGAAGGTTACCAATTCCTTTTCGTCAATAGTGGTGTATAGTTTTTGAATCTTATTGAGGTCTTCGGTTACATTTTTTCCCAACTTTCTTTTTATGTATTCTAAATCATAGCTCTGATTCATCAAACTTATCCAGCCAGGGACATATTTTTCCTTCATCACTTTAGCTTCTGACATTTTACTGCCGTCTGTAATTCTGCATTTTGAAAAATCTACTCCATACCAAACTACATCAGTTGCTGCCGATAGCTTTGAAATATTTAGCATGTATTCAATACCTTTTTTCGGCTTTTGAGAAAATGAGGTTAATGAAAAGCAGATAAATACAACACCTAATATTATTGAGGGAATGCGCTGGTGTATATTATTTTTCATTTTGTTTTTGTTGTATAATTTTCTCTACCAATCGTTGTTCGTTGGCTTTACTGTGTTTTTAAGTTCTGTGATAATCTTAACCATTGCTCTTTTTATTTGGTCATCAACAGCAGTAGCTAAATTCTTTTCAACTTGCTCATCTATTTTAGTTTTTCCCTGATTATATGAGTGAGTGAAATCTGTGATTTGGTATGAATACTGACCATCTTTACATTTAAATTTTACTATAAAAGTTATAGATTGGTCTATCATCCATTCTTTATATTTCTCAATAAAGGTTTTATCAAGGTATAAATCACCTTTTGCCTTAAAAGCTGAGTTGCCAATTGTTTCAATCGTTTCTTTTGCTGCTAAGTATTTATTCATCCAAATCAGAGCTTTTCTGTTTATTGTCCATGAACTAATTCTAGGAACTTGCACTGTTTCTTCAAAATTTATTTTTCCTGAAACTTCATCTTTCGGCAACTTATCTTCATCTGTATTATTTACCTTTTCAATTTCTTTATTATCAATAGGCGTTTTCTGTATTTCAGTCTCTTTTTGAAACTTAGGTTTCTCATCTACTGACTTTTGAATAATTGTTTCTGAATAACCTTTAGTTTGATACTCTTTCAGTAGTAGCATTTCATCATAAGTAAACTTGGCTTTAGATTTTAATACAACAATTATGTTTTTGTCTTGTATGCCAAGTTTCTTCAATTGGTTCGCTTGTTCTAATTCCTTTAAAGTATAGTCAGAAATAGCAGCAAAATTTATTATTTCTATTGATTGTCCTGCAAAGCCAAGCACTTCAATTTTTTCATCAGTAGATAGGATTTGTGCTTCGGCTACAATACAGATAAAAGTAAAAAGTAAAAAGGTAGTTGCGCGAAGCGCAACTACCTTTTTATTAAAAAATTTATTCATCGTAAAACTCAATTTGTCTGTGGTTTGGTAAAACAAATGTATAAATGAACTAACAATAAGCAAATCTGTCAAGGCAGAGTCGGGTATAGTCAAACGTGTCCAAAGCGCACTGACTTGTCCAAATGAAAAGTCAAGTCCGAAAGGTCGGGAAAGCTGGTCGTTAAATGGTTGATTAGTTAGAGTTCGCACTGTCGCCAAAGTTACCTATAAAGAAGGGATTAAAGAAGTTTTAAAAAGAAGGGATTAGATGCACCACTGTTCGTTTCACCACAACTGTTTGTTAGAAGCACCACTGTTTGATTACCGAACAAAGCCCTTCTTTTTAAAATTTCTTTTAATCTTATGTTAGCCGCATGTGCTGCTGTTCGTTCAAGGCACAACTGTTTGAAGTTCGCACCACTGTTTGTTAGATGTTCATTCCTATAACGCCTCATAATAGCTCCGAAGTTTGAGTGAAATAAGTTTCCGTCTTTGCTCTAAGAAGTCGGTGTAGTTTTCTATTGTCATGTCCATGATACTTTCTGGAATGTCGTTGTCTTGCAAGTTTGCATTAAGAGTTGCAATGTCGTTGATGCCGCCAAAACGCAAGTCGCCTCCGTTGCATTGCTCTTTCAAAATTGCGAAGTAGTCATTCGGTGCTCTGTTGCCAACCTTTACATTTATTTCTGTCTGCATGTAAACATAATTTGCAACTTGGTTGTAGTGTGATTTTGTAAGTCCGTTTTTCTTTAGGTAATCTTTCGGGAACAAATGATGAATGTCGCCTTTGTGTTGAATGAGGTCTTTAACTGAAATGTCTTTTGATAAAAATCCTTTGTGGTTGAGTTTTGAAAGTGCTGCTAAATAAACATTGAATACAGGACTGTTACTGCTTGATGTGTTGAGTTGCTGAACTAAACCAACATTCCAAAATCCGTCTGAAAGATTTGCTGCCTCTGTTTCTTGCAACACAACTTTAATTCCTTTCTCTGTGATGTCTTTAATGTCTTTGTCGTAAACTGTTTCTGCTGAACCTGAATATCTGCCTGTGAGAAATGAAAGCACTAACCATTTTCTAACTGCTGTTTCAATCTCTGCATCGTTTACTTTTTCTGAACGAAGTTTTAAGTAAAGTATGTAAGCGAAGTTTACAGCACTCTGCGAACTGATTAAACTTGCATCAATAAAACCTGCTGACTTAATAATCATTACGAAACGCTTAAAGTGAGTTTCGTTTATAAAATTCAAAACTCCCTGTTTGAGTTTGGCGTAAGATTGCTCTGCAATTTCTTCTTCAAATATTTTCTTCTCAAAGTTTCTTCCCGAAAGCAAACTCACTAAGTCGCTAATTTTTCCTCTGTTGAATTCAGAAGTGAAAGCAACACGAAGTAAATCGTTGTAGTCGGGGTCATACAAATCGTCATTCTCGTTTTTGAGCCAACTGATTTTGTTTAAGTATTCTGTGTTGCAAAATTCTTTGTCAACTTCTGTGATGTGAGAATAAAATTCTGGTGCAACTGCAAGATGACAGAAGTAATCTATGCACTTGCGAAGCAAGTTGCCTCCATAGATTTCGTTTGATGCAATCTTTGACATTGCAAAATCCGCCTGACTTAGAACAACTCCTTTTGAGTTGATACGAATAAAAATTTCTGTTACTGTTTCAATGTCAAGTTCTGCCTCAAGTTCAATTAGTCCGACTTGTTTTTTTACAAGTGATTTTAAATTTTCCAAAGCATCTTCAATTTGTTCTTGTGTTGCATTTGGATTGTTGTCGCAATATGTTTTTACAACTTTGCTAACTCTTTCTTCGCCTGTTATGATTGGAGAAATATCTTGTATCCATGCGGTGTCTCTTTGAATTGCTGTATTGAAAACTTCAAAGCGTTGGTCAATCGGGTGAAAGGAAATAACAATTCTAACTTTCTTATAGTCCTTGTTGATTACTTGCTGTCCAAGAATTGCAGCCGTCAAAGCTGTTACTCGTTGCTGTCCGTCAATTAAAATTTTCTTGCCTTCGGAAAGTGTTCCGTCTTTCAGTCGCACATTCGGATTACGCCAAGCGATTACATAACCGATTGGATAACCTTGATACAAACTGTCCATGAGGTCACGAACTTTTGTGCTGTCCCAAACAAATGGTCGTTGGATTTCGGGGATTGCAATTTCTCCCGACTTAACCCAAGTCAAAAGTGTTTCAATTAAATGTTGGTTGACTGCGTATTTCTGTGTCTGCATTTTCTACTCGTTTGGTTTTTTGTCTGTTCGTTCAAAGCTCAAATGTTCAAAGTTAGCAGGGTGCATAGCATTGCGGCTAACGTTTTGGGGCTTTGCGATGTGCTGGTTTTACTTGCACAAAACTGTCTTACCCGATAAACTTTATTAAATGTACTGAACTTTATTGCAACTTTTAAAATATAAATTTATACCGCT
>CAMDBK010000278.1 GCA_945889235.1 Chitinophaga pinensis | reverse complement strand
ACTGAAATTCAAAAAAATCAAGAGTTTGAACCATTTGAATTTTATTTTTGTGTTTTATTTGAGATTTATTATTTGTCTTTTGTAATTTAAGAAAGTATGGACAAAGAACAAGTGCCCCAGGACGATGAAAACCTGCTGGAAGGCAAGTTTACCGTTGTAAAATACGCCCTTGACAAAAACGGCAAATACGTGAAAGTTCCAAGCGTTGGCTGGGAACCTGAAAACGTTGCGCTGAAACAAGCATGGGAAATTATTAATGAAAAAGTGGAAGTCGCGCGAAAAAAGGTAGTGGCAGGAGAAGTAAGTCCGCTTGCTTATCATATCGAAAAAAATATGATGGACGAAAAGCTTGTTGGTGATTATATGGGATTTTCGAAATGGAAAGTGAAAGAACATCTTAATCCTTCTGTGTTTACTGCACTTCCTGCTGATGTTTTGAAAAGCTATGCAGACGTTTTTAAAATTACAGTGGATGAATTAATTAAAATAGCTTAAGCAAAACAAGACATTGATTATATCTAACTATCAACATAACCAAAGCGCCCACTGCGAGAACGGCACGGTTTCCAATCTTTTGAATTTTCATAAACTTGAATTGAGCGAGCCCATGGTTTTCGGCATTGGCTCAGGTCTTTTCTTTAGTTACATGCCCTTCCTGAAACTGAACGGAATGCCCGGAACTTCTTACCGTATTTTGCCCGGTGAAATTTTCAAGCGAATGACCAAACGCCTGAACATAAAAGTAAAAACCGAGAAATTCAGCGACAAGAAAAAAGCAATGGATGAGCTGGACCGCGCTTTGGATAAAGGATTGCCGATTGGAATGCTGACCAGTGTTTTTTACTTACCTTATCTTCCAAAGGCTTTTCGTTTCCATTTCAATGCACACAACATTGTTGTCTTCGGAAAACAAAACGGCAACTATTTAGTGAGCGACCCCGTGATGGATAATCCCACCGAAATATCTTACGAAGATTTGATGCGCGCCCGTTTTGCAAAAGGTGTGATGCCGCCCAAAGGCAAAATGTATTATCCTGTGGAAGTGCCTACGCCAACGGAAAAGGAAATGAAAATTGCCATTGTAAAAGGTCTGAACAAAACCACTTCTGATATGCTCACTATTCCCGTTCCGTTTTTCGGATTGTGGGGTGTGCGTTACCTCGCAAAGAACCTGCGCACATGGGATAAAAAGTTAGGGGAGAAACAAGCAGGACTTTATCTCGGAAATCAAATACGCATGCAGGAAGAAATTGGAACAGGCGGTGCAGGTTTCCGTTTTATTTTCGCTGCATTTTTGCAGGAAGCAAATGATGTTATGCGTCAGGATTTATTCAATGAAGCATCAGCAGAGATGACCATTGCCGGTGACCGCTGGCGCGAATTTGCTTACCTTGCCGGTAAAGTCTGCAAAGGCCGCGCAACCAGCGATATCACCTATCCCCTGCTTGCCGATATTCTTCTGGATTGTGCAGACAAGGAAGAAAAGGTTTTCAAAAAACTGAAAAATCTTAAAGCCTGATGCCAGTCGCAATCAGCATTGAAAACCTTGTGCACCGCTATAATGATGCGGAGCAAGTTGCTGTAAACGATATTTCATTAGAAATAAAAGAAGGTGAAATTTTCGGTTTGCTCGGACCCAACGGTGCAGGAAAAACAACTACTATTTCTATTCTTTCGGGATTTCTGAAACCTACACAGGGAAAGATTTCCATTCATGGCTTTGATGTAATGGAGCAAAGTGATGAAAGCAAAAAAGTGATTGGAGTTGTGCCGCAGGAAATTTCACTTTATCCAACTCTTACTGCAAAAGAAAATCTTGATTTTTTCGGCAGCATGTATGGAATTTCAAAGAATGAACTTAATGAGAAAATCAATCATTACCTGAATTTATTCGGATTAGAGAATACCGGAAACAAGCGTGTGGAGCAGTTTTCAGGAGGAATGAAACGCAGACTGAATTTAATTGCATCATTACTTCACGATCCTAAAATTTTAATTCTTGACGAGCCAACGGCAAGTGTTGATGTGCAATCGCGCAACCTGATTATTGAATTTCTGCGAGAACTGAATAAAAAGGGAACAACCATTTTATACACTTCGCATTACTTAGAAGAGGCGGAAACCCTTTGCACAGAAATTGCCATTATTGATGACGGGAAAATTATTATTCAAGGCTCACCTAAACAGATTATTGGCAGTCAACCGGGCTTTGATAATCTTGAAAGTATTTTCTTAAAACTGACAGGAAAAAAACTGAGAGATTAATGAGATTTTTAGCCAGCATAAAAAAAGAATGTCTTATTCTGCTTCGTGATAAAGCAGGACTGGCAATACTTTTTATCATGCCATTATTTCTCATCACTATCATGTCTCTGATACAGGATGCGCCATTCAAGGATTACAAGGAAAATAAAATTCCGGTTTTGTATGTCAACAACGACAACGATTCGCTTGGAAATATTATTGAAAAAGGATTGAGAAATTCAGGTATCTTTTCTGTCATTACAGAAATAGACGGCAAAGCAACAACTGCTGAGAACACCAAACAGGCTGTAGCAAATGGTGATTTTAGATTGGGAATTATTATTCCTGAAGGCGCGACAAAAACGATGAATAAAAGTGTAGAGAACAGAGTAGCAAAAATGCTCGCAGGTTTTGGTATGGGTGAAAAAGATAGCACGCTTCTCGACTACGCTCGAAGTGACAGCGAGAAGCAATCAATTGAAATAATAATTCTGTTTGACCCTGCTGCAAAAATTGCTTTCCGCAGTTCGGTGAGCAGTGCCCTGGACAAATTCATAACACGAACAGAAATGGAAACCATGCTGCGAATCTTTTCACAAAAACTGGGTGAAGCCAGTGGAATAAAAGAACAAGCAGTTATAGAAACCCGTCCGCTGATAACGCTGAAAGAGATACAGGCAAACGAGAGCAAAGTGGCTGAACTCCTTACTAATTCTGTTCAGCACAATGTTCCTGCATGGGCAATTTTTGCAATGTTTTACATCGTTATTCCTTTAGCATCTTCCATGATTAAAGAACGCGAAGAAGGCAGCGCGCTGCGCCTACTGCTGATTCCAGGTTCGCACATGATTAGTCTTTACGGGAAAATTTCAATCTATGTAGCAGTTTGTCTTATTCAGTTTTTTATGATGATGTTGGTTGGTGTTTATATTCTTCCGCTGCTTGGACTTACTGCTTTTGAAATCGGAACAAATTTCATTGCATTACTGCTGATGGTTTTTACCTGTGCACTTGCCGCAACTGGTTATGGTTTTATGGTGGGTTCTGTTTTCAGCAGTCACCATCAGGCAATGACATTTGGTTCGGTGAGCGTGGTAATACTCGCAGCCATTGGCGGAGTGTTGGTTCCTGTATATGTAATGCCGGGAATTATGCAAAGTTTAAGCGTTGTTTCTCCACTAAGTTGGGCACTGAACGGACTTAACAATGTCTTTCTGCGGCAGACAAATTTTGCAGGAATTGTTCCTGACGTTCTTAAACTATCGGGGTTCTTTGTGGTTATGATTTTGCTTTCGGTGAAGTTTAATCAAATGAAGAAATACAAGTAAGTTTGTATCGCAAAATGAAAAGCTCATCAGTCAGCAACTACCTTTCTTTAATCAAATTCAGCCATACTGTTTTTGCTCTGCCTTTTGCTTTGCTTGGTTTTTTTTTAGCTGTTAAAACAACCGAAGCAAACTTTGAATGGAAGCTCTTAGGCCTTGTTGTTCTGTGCATGGTTTTCGCGCGTAGTGCGGCAATGGCATTCAACCGCCTTATTGATGCAGATGTAGATAAAGCTAATTTACGTACCGTCATCCGCGAAATTCCTTCGGGAATTATCGGCAAAGGCTCAGCAATGATTTTTGTTATTTTTAATTCATTGTTTTTTATTGCAGCAACTTATTTCATCAATACTATTTGCTTTTATTTAAGTCCGGTTGCTTTGCTTGTAATTCTTGGATACAGCTACACCAAACGCTTTACT
>CAMDBK010000277.1 GCA_945889235.1 Chitinophaga pinensis | reverse complement strand
GTTTTTTTGGAATTCTTAGGGATGATCACGTTATCATATGGCCCGCATAAAGCAGTGGTGGATTTAAAAAAAATGATAGGTTCGGTTGGAATATTTGCTTTTGTTTCTTTTGCATGGTCAGCATAATTCAATCCAATACAAATAATTTTTGACGGACGTGCAACAGGGCTTCCCAAGCGAATATCTTTTGTAAGTTTTGGGAGAGAGTTTTTCTTCTCGTCAATAAATTTTTGCAGGCGGTTCAATCCATCAGTTTCAAAAAACTGTTCATTATGATCTTCTCCAAAAGAAGAAGTATCGTAATATTCATTATTAAGAATTATGCCTGTTTTCTCTTTATTGATCTCACCAAAACGTATCAGTTTCATGCTGTTTATTTTAAGATCTAATTATTCAGTTTTATAAATCCGCCATCAATAGGATAATCACAACCTGTGATAAACGACGCTTCACCGGAACATAAATACAGGATAAGGTTTGCAATTTCTTCGGGCGTAGCCATTCTGCCTATCGGCTGACTCTTTGATAACTTCTGAAACATTTCTTTTTCTTTTCCCGGGTAATTTTTCTTAATAAACCCATCAACAAAAGGTGTATGCACTCTTGCAGGGGAGATACAATTGCAACGAATGCCCTCATTGATATAATCTCTTGCAACAGATAATGTCATTGCATATACAGCACCCTTACTCATGGAATAGGCAAAGCGATCTGCAAGACCAACATTATTTGCTATAGAAGCAAGATTGAGGATCACCCCTGACTGATTTTGTTTCATGATGGAAACAGCAGCCTGTAAACAATTATAAACGCCTTTTACATTTACATTGTACAGGCGGTCAAGATCGGCTTCAGTTGTATTCTCTACATTTCCTACGTGGGATATGCCTGCGCTGTTCACCAGGATATCTACCTTACCAATGCTGCTAAAAATTTCTTTTACCTGTTGCTGATCAGTAACATCACAAACCTGTGCAATTGCTTTCCCATAATCCTTTTCTATTTCTGCAATAGTTGAGTTGCAGGCTTCCTGGTTCAGATCAATAACATTTACTTCAGCGCCCTGCCTCGCAAATAATAATGCTGTGGCTTTTCCTATTCCACTGCCACCACCTGTAACTACTGCAATTTGTCCGGTTAATCTGAACATAATTTTTTTTTACACAAGTTAAATTAAAGAGAAACACCCCTTTTCCAAGGAATGAAATCATCTTGCCCCAGCAAAATTGCCTTTGGAATTATTTCACCGCTTGCTGCTTTGATACAGTATTCAAGAATCTCTTCTCCCTTTTGCTTGATCGTTTTTTCACCGCTGATAATATCGCCGGTATCAATATCGATAATATCGCTCATTTTCTTTGCAAGCTTGGAGTTGCTTGCAATTTTAATGGTAGGGCAAACAGGATTACCTGTTGGGGTTCCTAGGCCTGTAGTAAATAATATTAATGTAGCGCCTGATGCAGTTTTTCCTGTTGTTGCTTCCACATCATTGCCGGGTGTGCATACAAGGCTCAGACCGGGTTTAGTTACAGGTTCTGTATAATCCAATACATCAACTACCGGGGAAGTTCCCCCTTTTTTTGCAGCTCCTGCACTTTTCATTGCATCCGTTATCAATCCATCTTTAATATTGCCGGGAGAAGGATTCATGTGAAATCCGGAACCAACTTTTTTAGCCAGGTCATTATAAGATTCCATCAGGTTAATAAATTTTTCTGCGGCATCTTTATTCACAGTCCTGTCAATAAGCTCCTGCTCCACACCACAGAGTTCAGGGAATTCTGCAAGCAAAACTTTGCCGCCTAATGCAACCAGTAAATCAGACACATACCCTACAGCGGGGTTTGCAGAGATGCCGCTAAACCCGTCACTTCCGCCGCATTTTACACCAATGGTTAATTGACTTAGGGACGCAGGCTCTCTTTTCAGCTTATTGATTTCAGTTAATCCGGTGAAAGTATTTCTTATAGCATCGCAGATAAGTTGTTCCTCACTTTGTGATTTTTGTTGTTCAAAAACATACAAAGGTTTATCAAATGAGGGGTTACGTTTTTTAAGGTCATTCAACAAATATTCTACCTGCAGATGCTGGCAGCCTAAACTTAAAATGGTAATACCGCCTACATTAGGATGATCAGCATAAGCAGCCAGTAAAGTGCTTAATGTTGCAGCATCCTGGCGGGTACCGCCGCAGCCACCCGAATGATTTAAAAATTTTATACCATCTACATTTTTAAAGAAACGCCCGTTGCCATTTAAAGAAGGAGTGAGATCAATTTCATTAATATCTTCTCCATCTTTATATGCTTTCATTAATTCTCTCGTAAAACCATTGTATTTATCGGATTGGGCATATCCTAATTCTTTTTGCAATGCATTTTTTATAACATCAAGGTTCCTGTTCTCACAAAAAACTGTTGGAATAAACAGCCAGTGATTAGCTGTTCCAACTCTGCCATCGCTTCGCTTGTAACCATTGAATGTACGGCCTTCAAACCTGGAAATGTCAGGATGCTTCCACTGGTAATTAAATCCGTTATAATTATATGCACCTGCAGCATGCTTTGTATTTACAGTGGTCATCAATTCTCCTTTTGAAACATCAGCCTGTACCTTACCAACCAATGTTCCATACATGATAACTTCATCACCTGCATGCATATCATTCACAAAAAATTTATGCTTTGCAGCAACATTCTGCGGCAGTGTGATCTGTTCATCTTCTATTTGGAAGGAAGTACCTGAAGAAAGATCTTTAAGGGCAACCAATACATTGTCTTCGGGGTGAATTTTTAGATAAGGTATAGCTGTATTTTCTGTAAGCATTTATCAAAATTCTTTTAGGTCAAAAATTTTATTCATCAGCATCCATTTTTCATCTTTTGTTGCATCATCAAAAGGCTGCTGGTATTTCCACATCAGCTGTTACGCAAAAAGATTCTCTTCAGTTGTTTCACTGCCGAAACTAAGACGAGAAAAAAAAGAAAGTTTACCAATTTTTTTCAGCTTATTTTTCTTTCTAGAATATATAATCTTTTGAGCGGTTAAATGACTTTTTTTCCTGTACCTTAGTTATTCATCATTTAGATTAATACAACTATGCAAACCGAAATCATGGGCATTCATTATGCAGTTATAGAGGGAAAAAATAATTTTACAGGCTTATGTGAATGGATTAATTTGTGTGCTGAATCCAATCATACGTATTTGTTTGAACTTAAACAATAGAGCACTGAAAATATCAAGCAACTTATATATGCCGGTATGCTATCAATTTTAAATTGATAGAAAATAATTTTCGGAAATTCTTTTAATAATAAAGATTACAAACAATTTTGTTTTAGAAGATTTTGAAAATCCTGAGTATTACAAATGTCAACCTTCATCAATGTACCTTACCGCTACAGAGTTTTAGTGATGTTATGTACGTTAACAACTATAACTTACCTTGATCGCATTTGCATTTCCCTGGTTGGCGTTAGGGTTAAATCTGAATTCGATTTAACTAATACAGAATTTGGATGGGTACTTGCCGCTTTTTCTTTAGCTTATGCTTTATTTGAAATTCCTTCCGGAATACTAGGTGACCGGCTTGGCCCAAGGGTTGTTTTTATCCGTATTGTATTGTTCTGGTCAATTTTTACTGCCATAACCGGTTTAGCAACAGGTTTAGTGTCGTTAATTATTATTCGTTTTCTTTTTGGCGTTGGCGAATCTGGCACTTATCCAAACATTATGATTGTTGTATCAAGGTGGTTTCCGTTAAAAGAAACCGGACGGGCACTTACCTGGATTGGACTTGGTTCGCAAATTGGTTCGGGCATTGCACCCTTAATTATTATTCCATTAGCAGTGTCATACGGATGGCGTACCAGTTTTTATGTAATTGCTTTAATAGGCATGGTATGGGTAATGGCTTGTTACAGGTGGTTCAAAGATTTCCCCTACCAGTTAAAAAATATTTCTTCTGAAGAAAAAGAACTTATTGAAAAAGAATG
>CAMDBK010000276.1 GCA_945889235.1 Chitinophaga pinensis | reverse complement strand
ACATCCCAACAAAAAGAATGCGATGAACCCTGAACTACACTTACAGGAGATCTTCTTACTTTTACGTGCATGGTATCATTGGTTATATTTCTGATATATGCTCTACCTACCATTTGATCATTTGCATTACCCCAAACATCTGTTTGCAGGTTGGAAAACTCAAAATTTGAGTTTTGGCTGAATGTTGCTGTTGTAAATAAGCTAAGTACAGTTATTGCAATTATTTTTCTCATGCCTGAAGTTTTTTAATTTGCACAAAGATAAAAAAGAATGAGAAACAAACAGTGCTTGAAAAAATCGAGTTAGTAAGCCTGACATAAATCACAAAACAATAAAAAGCAAAATGCTTATAGTATTAATAAAATAAATACTTTTGACATCATAAATTAATTTAACAATCATACACTTTACTAAAATGAAAAAACAATTACTACAAATTCTGACAAGTCTTTTTTTCCTTTTCTTATTAGCAGGACAGGATGCAAAAGCACAAATGCCAACAGGTTCAATTTGTCCCGACTTTACCGGAACAGACCTTAACGGAAACACCTGGCACCTTTACGATTTGCTAAACCAGGGCAAAACCGTTGTTATTGATGTTTCGGCTGCATGGTGTGGTCCTTGCTGGGGGTTTCATAATATGCATACACTAAAAGACTTATGGAATCATCATGGTCCAAGCGGAACAATTTCGCAGGATATGGTTGCACTTTTTATAGAGGGTGAAGGTCAAAACACAGAGGCTCAATTGCATGGAACTTCAGGTAGTGGTGCGCTATCTTCACAGGGCGATTGGGTTACAGGCGAACCTTATCCGTTTATTGACGATGCTAATATTGCAAATACTTTGCAGATTGGTTCTTTCCCGACTATTTATGTTGTATGCCCGGACAGAAGTGTAACTGAAATCTATTGGGAAGATGCAACAGAAGCCGCTCTAGTTGCTTTAAGCGGTTCATGTGCTCTTTCAACTACTACGCTCGATGCAGGTATAATGGAGCCGGCATTACTTAATCCATTGCTTATAGGCTGCGACAATCTTGACGTTTCTGCACGTCTTTGTAATTATGGTTCAACAGCCCTAACTTCAGCTACTATTGAGTATGTTGTTGATGGCACCGTTCAGGACTCTTATGCATGGACAGGAAACTTAGCTACTTATGAAAATGCTGTTATGACAAACGGAGGCACTGTAACAGGTTCTCCCGGAGATCATACAGTTACTATCAGAGTTACCAATCCAAATAACGGAAGTGATCTTGTATCATCCAACAACTCAAAAGACCAGGATTTTCATATCTACGAAACAACAGGTGGAGGTGCTTTTTCAAATGACATGGAAAGTGGCCAGTTAACTCCTGCAGGGTGGCACTTTTTAAATGCAGAGAACGATGGTTATTTCTTTATTGCCGGAAATGCCGGTTATGATTCTGATAAAGGAATAGTTGCAGAATTTTACTATGCTCCTAACGGAAACACTTATGAATTATACGCTCCGGAAATAAATCTTAGCACATTTACCAATCCGGTAGTTGAATTTGATGTGGCTCATGCTGCTTATTCAAACAGTGCGCAAGACAAATTGAAGGTTATGGCTATGACTTGCAGCGGAACTTGGGTTGAACTTTATAATAAAAAAGCTAACACAAATCCGGACGCAGTAAATGCCCTGTCTACTGTTGGGCCTGTTACAAGTGGAGAATGGGTTCCATCATCAGACAGTGATTGGAGACACGATGTAGTTCCTCTAACCCAGTTTAGCAACGACCAATCTGTTGTTATTAAATTTGTTGCAATAAGTGGATATGGAAACACGCTTCTTATTGATAATATTAATGTAAGAAATGGTGGTGTTGGCATTGACGAATCTGCAGCTGAAGTTGGCTTGCAGGTTTATCCAAATCCGTTCAGCAACCAAACCAATGTTTACTACAATGTTGAAGGTATGGAAGATGTAACCGTTCGTGTTTACAACCTTACAGGTCAGGAAGTTTATTCTAATGATTTTGGCTTACAAACAGCAGGTCAGCATAACTTCCAGATCAACGGTGAAAACTTTGCTTCAGGAATGTATGTGATGAATCTTACAATAGGTAACAAAACAGTTTCTCAAAAGCTATCTGTTACTAAATAATATCAGTCATTTAAAAACCTGTTCCGCAATTGCGGAACAGGTTTTTATTTTTATACCCGTATTATGAAACTCAAAATTTTAATTCTTGTTTTTATTTCATGTATTCAGTTTGCCTATGCGCAGAATACAAATTCGCTTATTGATGCGGTACGTGCCATACCTTCAGTTGATTTAAAAACGCTGGACGGAAAAACCGTTAACTCCGCCAATTTTGATAATGAAGGCAAGCCAATGATCATCAGCTTTTGGGCAAGTTGGTGTACGCCCTGCAAAAAAGAACTGAATAACATTGCCGAGGTTTATTCTGACTGGCAAAAAGAAACAGGCGTAAAAATTATTGCTGTTACCATTGATGATTCGCGCAACGTTACCAAAGTTCAGCCTTATGTTGATGCTCAATCATGGGAATACGAAGTGCTGTCTGATGCAAACGGAGATTTAAAACGTGCGCTTAATGTAAACACCATTCCGCACACATTTCTGGTAAATGGCGACAAAAAAATAGTTTGGCAGCATACCAGCTATGTTGAAGGCGATGAGTTTCATCTGTATGATGAAGTAAAGAAACTTGTGAATAAACAGTAAAAGGTTTCTGCTGTGTTAAAAAAAATTCTCTGTTTTTCTTTTCTCTTTTTCTCGCTGACTTCTTTCGCGCAAGAAGTAACGCCACAAACACCGGATTACGGTGAGTTGCACGGAAATTTTCAGGTTGATGCGCAGTATTACAATCAGGATTCAGCTATAGGTGCTCCTAATGTTCCTGAAAAAGTAAGAATGAATGCTTTCGGAAATCTGATTTACACGCGTGGTCATTTTACAGCCGGAGCAAGAATAGAAACTTATCTCAACGCATTGCAGGGTTTTGACCAACGCTACAAAGGCGTAGGAATTCCATACCGTTTTATTACCTACGATTATAAAGGACTGGAAATTACAGCCGGTAATTTTTACGAGCAGTTCGGAAGCGGAGTGATTTTACGAGCTTATGAAGAACGCGGGCTTGGTTATGATAATGTGTTTGATGGTATGCGCATAAAATACATGCCGGTAAAAGGGCTGTATCTGAAAGGTTTTATTGCATTACAACGAACATTCTTTGACCGCGGTCCCGGAATTGTACGTGCGTTTGACGGAGAACTAAACATCAACGAACTGTTTAAAAAACTGGCAGAGGCAAAAGCCAGATTTAGTATAGGCGGAAGTTTTGTAAGTAAATTTCAACGAGATCAGGATCCTGTTTATAAACTACCCGAAAACGTTGGCGCATGGTCGGCAAGACTTACTTTTATTTACGGCAAATTCAATCTTTCGGGCGAGTATGCGTACAAAATAAACGACCCGTCATCCGTAAACACTTTTATTTACAAACCGGGAAGCGCTTTGCTGCTTAACGCTTCATGGTCAACCAAGGGATTAGGAATTGTGGTTGGCGCAAAACGCATTGACAACATGGATTTCCGTAGCGACCGCACTGCAACGGGAAACAATCTTAACATCAATTATCTACCTGCTCTTACACGCCAGCATACTTACAATTTACCTGCAACCATTTATCCTTATGCTACGCAACCCAATGGTGAGTTGGCTTTGCAGGCAGAACTGACTTACACCATTAAAAAAGAAACTAAACTGGGTGGCAAATATGGAACCACTATTACCATTAATTATTCAACCGTAAACGGATTAGACACTACCACACTCAACAATGGCTTAGGTTATGAATCTAAATTTTTAAGCACAAAAGGTCAGGCTTATTTCCGTGATTTCAATATTGAAGTTTCACGCAAGTTCAGCAAAAAAGTAAAACTGACTCTGCAATACCTCAACCTTGTTTACAACAAAGATGTGGTGCAGGGACTTTCGGGTTACGGAACTATTTATGCTGATATAGGAATAGCTGATGTAACGTATAAGTTTAACCAGAAATATGCATTACGCCTGGAACTGCAGAGCCTTACAACTAAACAAGACATGGG
>CAMDBK010000275.1 GCA_945889235.1 Chitinophaga pinensis | reverse complement strand
GCCGCAGCAATGAATTTTAAACGAGTCATGAACCTCTGGCGAACAGAGGCAATTAATTTTTGGCAACTCATTCATAATTTTATCCTGTTTGTTTATTGGAATTATTTTGGTCAAAAATTAAAATTGACTTTTTGAGGTGCGACTAAATAGATTTAATCCTTCCCTAAAAATGGATAACGATAATCTGTTGGCGGCACAAATGTTTCTTTAATTGTGCGTGGAGAAACCCAGCGCAATAAATTAATTTTTGCTCCGGCTTTGTCGTTGGTTCCGCTGCCTCTCGCACCTCCAAAAGGCTGCTGTCCTACAACTGCACCGGTTGGTTTATCATTGATGTAAAAATTTCCGGCAGCGTTGGATAAACCTTTGGTTGCTTTTTCAATAGCATAGCGGTCTTGTGCAATGATTGCGCCTGTTAAGGCATAAGGCGAAGTTTTATCAACCAGCTTTATTGTCTCATCAAATTTGTTGTCGTCATAGATATACACTGTTAAAACAGGACCAAACAATTCTTCGCACATGGTAACGTACATAGGGTCTTTGGCTTGTATAATAGTAGGCTCAATAAAATAACCTGTGCTCTTGTCGCATTTGCCGCCAGCAATAATTTCCGCTTTCTTATCTTTCCTGGCGTTGGCGATATAGGCTGCAAGTTTATTGAAGGAATTCTCATCAATCACTGCGTTAATGAAATTGGTGAAATCTTCGGTGCCGCCCATTTTCATGCTCTTTAAATCCGCAAGCACAAATTCTTTTACTTCTTTCCAAAGCGATTTTGGAATATAAGCGCGTGAAGCAGCGGAACATTTTTGTCCCTGGTATTCAAACGCACCGCGTGAAATAGCGGTAGCAACAACCTTTGCCTCCGCAGAAGGATGCGCAAGAATAAAATCTTTTCCACCTGTTTCACCCACAATGCGAGGATAAGATTTATACAGTTGAATATTATTTCCAATCGTTTTCCAGATGCTTTGAAACACAGGAGTACTGCCGGTAAAATGTATTCCGGCAAAATCAGGATGTGAGAAAACCACATCAGCCGCATCAGGACCGGAAGGATAAATCAGATTTATAACACCATCAGGAACTCCGGCTTTTTTGAAAACTTCCATCAGCACATTGGCAGAATAAACTGCGGTGTTACTCGGTTTCCATACCACCACATTTCCCATCATAGCGCAGGAAGTGGGCAGGTTTCCGGCAATAGCGGTAAAGTTAAAAGGTGTAAGCGCATAAATAAAACCTTCCAGCGGTCGCCACTCCAAACGGTTCCACATTCCGGGTGAGGAGTTGGGCTGCTCGGCATAAATTGCAGCCATGTAATGCACATTGAAGCGAAGAAAATCTATAATCTCACAAGCAGAATCAATCTCAGCCTGGTAAGCATTCTTGCTTTGTCCCAGCATAGTTGCGGCATTCAGCTTTGCCCGATAAGGACCTCCAATTAAATCAGCAGCTTTTAAAAAAATGCTTGCGCGATGTTCCCAGCTCAGTTCGCTCCACTTTTTCTTTGCGCTCAATGCTGCACGTATTGCCTGACTCACATGCTTTTTATCGCTCTTGTGAAAATAACCAAGCGTATGTTTATGATCGTGAGGAGGAGCAAGGCGCGTTTTATTTCCGCTGCGCACTTCTTCGCCACCTATATACATGGGAATATCCAATTGCTTGCTGCGCAATTCTTTTAACATCGCCTGCAATTCCTTGCGCTCAGCGCTGCCGGGAGCGTAGCTTTTTATGGGTTCGTTGATTGGATTGGGAACGTTGTAAATACCTTTTGGCATAAGGGGAAAGTTTTATGGGTAATATCTGTAAATATCTTTTCTGTGAAGGCAGCGTTCAAAGATTACTTCATTTCCTTTAATGAAAACACCAATTCTGAATTCGCCTATTCTAATTCTGTAATAAGTTGAAAAACCGGAAAGCTTTTTCAGGTTTTGTATTTCTGCCGGGGATTTTGCTTCTTCAACCTGTCGAATACAGTCAACAATTTTCTGAAGAAGTTTTCGGTCTCTTATCTTGTCAGTGTCTTTTTCAAAGCTTTTGTCAACCCTGACAATCATTTTCCTTCTAATTTTTTCAGGTATGTTGAAGTGTTCACAAATTTTCCTGTGCGTCCCTTTTTCATGGCGTTTGCAAGTCCTATATCTTCAAGTTCCTCTTCGTTGAGATGGCGGGTTTTTATACCTATTTTCTTAGCGAGCAATTCAAATATCTCTAAATCTTTTTTTGAAATATTTTGCAACAGTAATGCTTCCATATTTTTAAATTTATTGCAAAGATAATCCTTTACTTAAAATCAGTATTTAGTTTATGCAATCTCATCTACATAATCTAAATCCTTGCTGAAGGTTTCTTTCACATTCAGAATAGCGTAGAATGCAAGCGCAAGACAAACTCCGCCAACAATAAGTGCACTGTAAATTATTCCAACGTAAGGAATTAACGCAGTAAATGAAAGTGTAATGGGAACAACCGCACCGCGCACAAAATTAGGAACTGTGGTGGTAACCGTTGAGCGGATATTTGTTCCGAATTGTTCCGAAGCAATGGTAACAAACAGCGCCCAATAGCCCGTTGCAGTGCCCAACAGAAAACAGAAGAAATGAAAATAAGCAATGGATACATTGTGATTGAAAAGGTAAATGAACAAAAGAATAACCGACAGAACAAGATACCCAAACACCACTTTTTTTCTGCTGCGGAAAACCTGACTGAGCAAGCCGCTAAGCAAGTCACCGAACGATAAACCGATGTACGTGTACATCACGCTGTCAGCAACTTTCACAGGTTCACTCACGCCAATCACTTCACCGAATTTATTGCTGAGATTAATTAACACACCTATAGCAAACCAGATTGGTAAACCAATTAAAATGCAGTTGAGATATTTAAGAAAGCGTTCTTTGTTTGTAAATAGTTGCAGGAATGAACCTCTTGAAACACCTGCATTCTCAAGGCTTTTATACATCCCGGATTCAAATGCTCCCGCTCTTAATAACAAAAGTGAAATTCCTAAACCGCCACCAACAAGGTATGTATTTTTCCAACCCAGATTATTTCCAACTAATGAAGCGGCCACCGCGCCCAGCGCACCCAGTGTAACAATTATCATGGTGCCATATCCGCGTTTTTCTTTGTCCATAGATTCGGCAACCAGTGTAATACCTGCGCCTAATTCGCCTGCCAGACCTATACCAGCAAGAAATCGGTAAAAGCTGTAATCATTGATTCCGGTGGCAAATGCATTGGCAATATTGGCAGCTGAATACAAAAAAATAGAACCGAATAAAACTGAAATTCTGCCTTTCTTGTCGCCCAGAATTCCCCAGAGAATGCCGCCAATCAGCATTCCGATCATTTGCATATTGAAAAGAAAAACTCCATCGCTTTCAGGAATTCCTAATGATTCAAGGCTTTCTTTTTTTACAACATTAAAAACCACCAGATCATAAATATCAACAAAGTAGCCCAGTGCAGCTACAATGATGAGCATGGTAACGGATTTTTTCTTCATAGAATAATCAGAGAATTTTATCAATAGCCTTCACCGCTTTTTCAAAGCGCTCATAAACTTTCCCTTCAATAATTACATAATTCAGTTTTCGCTTTTTAAGTTCTGCTTCATACAAATCGAAAAAATATTTTCGTTTGTCGGGATGCTCGCGTTGTGGGTCGGGAACCCAGGGCAGGTCTATGTTGCAGAGCAGATGCAAATCATAATTTCTTTTGTTGAGGTTGCTTACTATAAACTCATCACATTTTTTAAAAGCACTTTCACTCCAGACTTTTAATACTAATAAGGTGGTGTCGCAAATCAATAGTTTGCTCGCATCTTCCAATTTCCTGTCTTCTTCTTCTAATTGGCCCTGAGCAATAAATTTTAAATCATCGTAGTTATAGGAGCGGTTGATGCTGTTAAGATATTCGCGTGCATATTCATGCACCCATTCTGTTTTATAGTGTGCTGCAAGTTTTGCTGATAAGGTTGATTTTCCTGTAGATTCGGGACCAACGATTGCAATTTTTATTTTCATATTTCTTGGTGAGAAAATTCTTTTCTCCACTTGATGAATCCAACTACTGCAATAATAACATAAATAAAATACAAAACAGC
>CAMDBK010000274.1 GCA_945889235.1 Chitinophaga pinensis | reverse complement strand
CTGCTTCGTGTGATGAAGATGAACGAAACAGGAATCGCTTCTGCTGAACACAACGACATTCTCAATGTAAACTTCCACGATGCTGCCGACCGCTTTCACTTCGAGGGTAGAAATGCATTGGCAACTTTCGCCGAAGGTGATGAATTGCGAATGATGCTGCTCGGATTAAAACGATTTTCAAAAACCGAAATCATTAATACAAAAGATTGCAGAAGAAGAATTGCCGCTAAATTGATTGACGCGAATAAATATTGCTTCTGATTAATTATTTTTTATAACCGAAGAAAATAAATTATCACTTGTTAAACCTTAAGGCATTGACTTTGTCTTAAAATCGAACACAAATAAATTAAACCATGAAAAAGAAAATTCTTACTGCAGTTGTTGCACTTTCAGTACTTGCCACTTCTTCAATTGCACAAACAAAAACTCTTTCTGCTCCGAGCAAGACTGAAACAACTGCTCCTAAAACCACAAGCAGTCCAACAACTACACAAACAGACCCTACTGATCCAACCAGTCAGATGAAGCCTAAACCAGGAGCTTCGCAGATGGTTACACCTCCAGATGTGGTTGTTTTAAAGTTTAAATCAATTTATCCTTCTGTTCAGGGAGTGAAATGGCTGCAGAATAAGCAAACTAATTATGTAGCAATGTTTAAAAATAACGGAGTTGAAAGCCGTTCGGTTTTTAAAACAGACGGCACATTGGTAAGAGAAGCAAAAACTATTCAACAAAGTGCTTTGCCTCCACTGGTGAGTTCATACCTGACACAAAATTTCGAAGGAAAAACTCCTAAGAAATTTGAAGAGATGAAAGAAGCCGGTGGCGCAGTGATATATATTATAAAGTATGATGATAAACTAGTTCGTTTGAATAGCGAAGGCAAAGAGGTAAAACAGCCGGATGATCTGGAAAACAATAAATAGCTTTTAATTAAAAAGAGAAAAAAGTCCTCTGATATATCAGGGGACTTTTTTTATTCGGGCTTTGGAGTGTTGTTGCCTCCATCTAAAACATATTTCCACGAACCATCTTTTTGTTTTTTCCATTCAGTAAAATAATTTCCGTAGTAGGTGGTGTCGCCATTTTCTGTCGGGGTTTTGTATTCCCAGTTTCCGAAACTGTAACCAAGGTCGCCGGATAAACCCACATCAACTTTTAATGGTTTCCACGAAATAACACTTTCGCCTTTTTCCTTTCCGGCTGATTTTTCTATCAGCTTTTCAATTCCGTAAATCGGATTTTCTCCATCATTTAATTTTATGACTTCAGAATCTGCAAATGCAATCAACGCTTTTGCAAAACCATTTTCAATGGAGAAAACACTAAACAGCGAATCTGTTTTTCTGATTTCTGATATTGCTTTTTGCATTTCTTCTTTTGAAAAATTATTTTGATTCGTACAACTGAAGATTAATACTGAAGAAATAATAGTGTAAAGAATGAAATTGATTTTCATGTCAGTTATTTTTTTCGAAAGATAATTTTATTCACCGATACGAAATAAAAAAAGCCGCTCCGATGTATCGGAGCGGCTTTTAAAATTTTATTTCAAAAAATTATTTCACTCCATGCATTCTTTTCACCAGCCATCTGTACATCGAAAGTAAAATAATGGATGCCGTTCCACTTAAAACGATGAACACACAGAAGAAAATAAACAGGTTGTTAATTTCTACACCTAAGAAGGATGGAATTTTTGCTCCTGCTTCAGCCGGAGCTTCACCTGCACCCGGAGGAATCAACGCTGAAAGTGTCCCCGTAAATTTATTGGCTGCAGCATTAGCCAGAAACCAGGTACCCATCAACAACGACGACAAACGAATCGGAGCTAATTTACTTACCATACTCAATCCGATTGGCGATAAACAAAGTTCGCCCATGGTGTGAACGATGTACAAAGCAAACAACCAAAACATCGCAATTTTAGTTGATGCATCAACTCCGTGAACTGCGTAAGCAATAATCACATAACCTAACGCAACCAATGCTAATCCCATTGCCATTTTTATTGGAGACGATGGTTCCATATTCACTTTTGCAAGCTTTCCCCAAATCACTGTAAACACCGGAGCCAATAAAATAATCGCTAATGGATTTATAGATTGAAACCATGAAGCCGGAAATTCATCCATATGGAAATCATTAATTTTCCCCATGAATGTAAGTGCCGCAACTATTGCGATAGTAATTCCCTGCACACTCATAATTACTGTTTTACTCCACTCAAAAAACCAACCAAATGCTTTTCCTAAGAAGAATAATAGCAGTGCTGCAGCACCCAGAATAAAATATTTATTTACTGTAAGACTAACAGCACGGTCAACTTGTGAGTCAGCAAAAAGTGTGAGCGAGGCACCAGCCTGTTCGAAACACGCCCAGAAGAAGATGACAAAAAATGCAAGAATAAAAATTACAATTATTCGCTCACGCTCATCCTTATTCAGTGTTTTATTGCTCAGTAAAATGATTGGCATAATAATCATCGAAGCATAAATCAGGTACGCAATCAAATCAATTTCAGAAATAGTGTGCGCCATTGAATTAACATCAGCAACAGCAGCAGATCCAAAAATTGAAGTGACAATAAATTTGAAATTCAGCAAGGCGAATATGAAAGCTATTGAACCTACTATCACTCCGTAAGTCTGCATATCCATTTTTGCTTTCGGCATTCCGATCGGTGTGCCGTCTGGGTCTTTCAAGTGTTTGTTTTTCAGAATTTCAAATGATATAGTACTCACTACCATTCCAATTGCTGCTGCTAAAAAACCATAACGATAGTCGTGAATAGAGTTGTTAAGTACTGCAAGTGTTCCACATACCAATGGCGAAAAGAATGCGCCCATATTTATTCCCATGTAGAAAATTGTAAAAGCACCATCAATTCTTGAATCGCCTTTCGGATACAACTGACCTACCATGGTTGAAATATTCGGTTTGAAAAAACCATTGCCGATAATGAGCAATGTTAACCCTGCCCACATAAACGACATGGCTGATGCACTTTGTGCACTTTCAGTAACTGCACTGCCACTCATGAACATAAAAAACTGTCCGCAAGCCATCATTATTCCACCAACCAAAATACTTCTTCTGTTCCCCCAGAATTTATCGGCTATATATCCGCCTAACAATGGTGTGAGGTAAACCAACCCGGTGTAACTGCCATAAATATTTGATGCCAGTGCTTTGTCCATGAACAATGCTTTGGTCATGAACAAAATAAAAATGGCGCGCATACCATAGTAGCTGAATCGTTCCCACATTTCGGTGAAGAACAATAAGTACAATCCGCGTGGATGAGAATTTGAATTTGTATTGCTCATAGTTGATGAGTTATGTTTTAGTTTTTTGTTCAGTGATAAAAGTAAAAAAAGTATTCAGCCTTCCTAATTGTAAAATAATTATTACAAATTATTAAAAGTCCATTCATACATCTGCGTAAATAAATAAGCTCTGGTGTTTCCGCCTGAAATTCCGTGGTTCTTATCCGGGAAAGTCATTTGTGTAAACACGATGTTGTTTTTATACAATGCCTTTAACATTTCTGCAGTGTTCTGATAATGCACATTGTCATCAGCTAAACCAGCAACCAATAAGAGTTTTCCGCGAATGTTTACAGCTGAACTCAATGGTGCAATTTTATTGTAACCATCTTTATTTTCTTTTGGTGTTCGCATGTATCGTTCAGTATAAATGCTGTCGTAAAATTTCCAGTTGGTAACGGGTGCAACTGATACAGCTGACTTAAATATATCGGGATAATTGCCGATGCACATCAATGCCATGAATCCGCCATAACTCCACCCCATCATTCCTATTCTCGTTGCATCAACATATGGAAGAGTTCCAAGAAATTTGGCAGCTGCAGCCTGATCCATAGTTTCAATTTTTCCTAATTGCAGGTAAGTAATTTTTTCAAATTCTTCACCGCGTGCTCCTGTACCTCTGTTGTCGACACATGCTACAATGTACCCATTCTGTGCCAGGTAATTAAAATCCATTGTGCCGAATGCATCATAACTATCCAATACCTGCTGACTCCCCGGTCCACCATAACAAGTCATGAACACCGGATATTTTTTATTGGCTTTAAATCCTGTGGGCTTTATTATCCAACC
>CAMDBK010000273.1 GCA_945889235.1 Chitinophaga pinensis | reverse complement strand
TGCATCATGAAGATGATGGAATGATGGGCAGTTTCAGAGTAATTGACACAATCTCAACCAATGGAATTTTTCAACCGGAAAAAAATAACTTTTCTGTTTATCCAAACCCTGCTACTGATTTTATCACTATCCAATATCACCACGAGTTTAATTCAGGGGAAATAACGATACTTAATGTTTTAGGAGAAACCTTTTTATTTGAATACTGCCAAAACTCTTCAAACAAAACAATTGATGTTTCTGATTTAAATGCAGGTATTTATTTTTTGCAGGTAAACAGCAACAACATTGTTTACACTCAAAAATTTATAAAAGAAAAAAGTTAAGCCCGTATTTTATTAACGCTATAAAATACGCCCTTTTTTACCTCTGAATTTCACACTCATATTTAGTGAACTTGGTACTAAGTAAAATATTCTGTTTGGTTTTCCTTTGAATTCCAAGTACATTTAACCTCAGAATTTTAATCCTTTATTTTATGTTTGAAACAGGAACCGGTAAAGCAGACATTACCGTTGACAAGAAGGGTGTAGGCATGATGGGATACGGAATGTATCGCAACATTGTGCTTGGAGTTGAAACTCCTATTTATGCAAGAGCATTAGTATTCCGCGATTCCAAAACAGGAAAAAAAATAGCTTACGTTAATTGTGAAATTTGCTTTATAACCAGTGCAATAAAAAGCGGAGTTGTAAAACGGTTTGCAAGAAATCATTCCGAATTTGGTTACGGTGAGAGCAATCTTTTTCTCACTGCACAACACACGCACAGCGCACCGGGCGGCTATTCCAATTATGGTTTGTATAATATGAGCATTCCGGGTTTTGTGCCGGAAGTTTATACCAAGATTGTTGATGGAATTGTAGAGGCAATTCTGGAAGCAGAGAAAAGTCTGCAACCTGCTGAACTAAAAATTTCTACCGGAACTTTTGATGATGATTTGGAAATTGCTTTTAACCGTTCTGTACTTGCTTACAACCTAAATCCTGAAGTGGAAATAAAGCGCACTGAAGAAGATAAACATCTTGCGGTTGAGCGTGAAATGATCTTACTGCGCATTGATACACCCGAAGGAAAACCAATTGCTTCTGTAAACTGGTTTGGAACACATACTACAAGTCTGAGCAATGACAATCACCTTATCAGCAGCGACAACAAAGGCTATGCAGCACATTACCATGAAGAGGAAATGCGCAAGCATGGCAAAGAAAAATTCATTTCCATTTTTGCTCAGCATGTTTCGGGTGATGTGAGTCCTAATTTTATTTGGGACAAGAAAAAGAAATGGATGCGCGGAAAATTTGAAAACGATTTTGACAGTGCAAAATTCAACGGAAATATTCAGTTTGAAAAAGCAAAAGAGATTTTTGAAAACGCTAAAACTTCTGCTCCACTTTTACCTGAAATTGATTATGTGTTAATGAATGTTGATTTCAGAAATATTACCTGCAACCCTGAATTTGTTAACGGAAAAACGGATGCACACACCGGTCCATCGTGTCACGGAATAGCATTTTTTGCAGGAACACTGGAAGGTCCGGGAATGGATCCTGTAGTGACCTTTGCATCAAAAATGCTTTCGAAATTTATCTGGCTTTGGGAACATATTAAAATGCCCTTGATGAAAGAAGAGCGCAGAGAAAGAGTAAAGGAAAAATACTTGGTTCAAGGAAAGAAAGACATTTTAATTGAAACCTGCGACCGCAGAATTCTGGGAACTGATAATATAAAAAACCTTTTTATACCGGGCTGGGCCGACAGAAATATTCAGGTGTTTAAAGATTATCATCGCAACGGAAGCCTTGACAATAAACCCTGGATTCCCCAGGTGTTATCGTTGCATATTGCCATAATCGGAACTGTTGCATTGGTAGGGCTACCTGCAGAAATCACAACCATAGCAGGCAAACGATTGAGAAAAACCGTTGCTGATGTATTGAAAAAGAGAGGCGTTGAACGCGTTATTATTTCTTCTTACACCAATGATTATTGTGGTTACATTACAACGTATGAAGAATACCAGATGCAGTGTTATGAAGGCGGGCACACCGTTTATGGTGAATATACACTGGCTGCTTTTCAAACTAAATTCAAATTATTGGCTGAACAACTTCTAAAAAAACCTGAAGAAAGAATGCTTTCAGAAAATGCCGAGCATCCTGAATTCACAGAACAGGAAATTGGCAAACGCACCTTTAAACCTGAGATGCAGGCAAGATTGATTAAACAAGCTCTTGCCGGAAAAATATGAAATCCCGGAACGGTAAAGGATTTTGTTTTTTGTAATAGCTTTGTCGCAAAGCATCACTATGAGCAACAGCATCCGCAAAAATTTAGAAGAAGCAAAAAACATACTCGACAAATTTTTGTCGGATGAAAAAAATATTCTGGCGATTGAAAGAGCAGGAGAGATTTTAGTTGCTGCACTTAAAGGCGGAAATAAAATTATTTCATGCGGCAATGGTGGTTCCATGGCTGATGCTATGCACTTTGCAGAAGAAATGACGGGACGTTTCCGTGAGGACAGAAAACCTTTTGCTGCCATTGCAATTTCTGATCCTTCTTACATTACCTGTACTGCGAACGATTACGGATTTGAGAATATTTTTTCTCGTTTTGTTGAAGCGCATGGAAAAAGCGGTGATGTTTTAGTAGCCATCAGCACCAGTGGAAATTCAAAAAATATTTTGAAAGCTGCTGAAGTTGCAAAGGCTGCAGGAGTAAAAATAATAGGACTTACCGGAAAAGATGGCGGTAAACTTGCATCATTCTGTGATGTTGAAATTCGCGCTCCTTACGCTGATTTTGCTGACAGGGCACAGGAAATTCATATCAAGGTAATTCATTCACTAATAGATTTTACAGAACAAAACATAAATAATTAATCAGAGTTTTTAGCTTTGCGCAAATTTTATAAAAAACAAATATGGCAACAGTAACATTAAAAGGAAAAGAAGTTCAACTGAAAGGAAATTTACCTAAGGTAGGCGCAAAGGCTGAAGATTTCACAGCAGTAAAAACTGATTTGAGTGAGATTAGTTTGTATGACTTTGAAGATAAAGTAAAAGTATTAATCGGGGTTCCCAGTTTAGATACCGGAACCTGCGCTACCGAAACAAGAACCTTTAACAAGAAACTTGCAGAGAAAGAAGGTGTTGTTGGTTTGGTTATTTCAAAAGATTTACCTTTTGCACAACGCAGATTTTGCGAAACCGAAGGAATAAAAAATGTTATAGCGCTTTCTGATTACCGCTACAATGATTTTTGCAATGAATACAAAACAGAAATAGCTACCGGAGGAATGAAAGGTTTGAGCACCCGTGCCGTTTTTGTTGTGGATAAAACTAATGTTATCCGCTATGTACAATTGGTGCCTGAGATTTCAGCTGAACCGGATTATGATTCGGTTATTGCTGCGGTTGATGAATTATTGAAATAGTTTTTATTTAGCTTCTCGACTACGCTCGAAGTGACACAGACTTGTCACTTCGAGCGTAGTCGAGAAGTTTTCAATTATAAGAAGATATTTATTTTAAAGGCTTACTTCTTTTCTGCACTTCTTCGGCAGTTAATCCGTAGAGTGCAGGATTTTTTATGTCCAGCATTCCTAAGTAAATAAAAATTTGTCCGCGGTGATGAATTTCATGTTCACACATGGCACGTAACCATTTCCATGTGGTGATGGGCGTTCCGGCAGGTGTTAAACATTTTTTCTGCAAATCTTCATCTGTAAGTTTTGCAAAAATATCCATTGACTCAGTGTGCAGCCGGTTCATAAAAGCCACTGTATTTTCATAGCCTTCGGCTAATTCTTTTCCGCAACCGGGGTAAGCACTTGGTCGCCCTGAAACTGTTTCTGCATACATGTAACGCTCAATGGTAGCTAGGTGGCGGATTAAATCACCGATGGTAAATTTTTCCTGTTTATATGTCCACTCGATTTGAGCAGGAGGAATTTCTTTAATAATGTTGAGTGTGCGCCCGCGCAGTTTTTCGTAGTAGTCAAGAAACGGAGCAATGGTTGTAATTTCCATCAGATAAGTTCTGCCCGTTCGAGCAAAATTTTCATCTCTTTCTGTATTTTCTTTGCTTCCTCACGTGCGGCATCTGCAAAATCAGCACCGCTTGAAGCATAAATAATATTGCGGGCTGAGTTGACCAATAAG
>CAMDBK010000272.1 GCA_945889235.1 Chitinophaga pinensis | reverse complement strand
TTATGATCTCTGAATACAGGCATAATAGTGATTTTGTTTACAAAAATCACAACATTAATAAGCTGTAAAATTGATTAGCAACCCTTTATTTCAACAGTAGAGAGTCAATAAATAAAAAGGTCGGAAGAAAAATCTTCCGACCATGACTGGCTTTAACCCTCTCCTTTGGAGAGGGAAGGGTGAGGCTTTTATTTCTCCACCTCGGTAACTCCACCCGAAACAATAAACTTCATCACTTCTGAAGAAGGCACATTCACTTCGCGCACATTTTCTTGCGGAACTATAAAAACGTTCCCCGAAAAGTTATAGGAGTGCGGAAGATAGACAGCTACAAACTCAGGCCCCATGCCCAGTTCCGATAAATCTTTTTGGGTTACAAAACCAAGTTTATATACCTCTGCATCTTTATTCATTTTCACAATTACCGGTTTACTGAAACGTTTTTTGTTGTCAACAAACGCGGCAATCAAATCTTTTACCGAACCGTAAATCAGTTTTACCAACGGAGTTTTTTCAATCCAATGCTCAATAAAATCAACAAACGGCTTGTTAAGAAAGAGCGGACTCAGATAACCAACCAATGTTATTACTACAATAATAATTACAAAACCAAGTCCCGGAATTTCAATCGGAATTATTCCGTCAATGGCTTTGAATATGAAATAGATTACATAAACAGTTACGGTCATGGGCACTATGTAGAGCAGCCCTTGAAGAAAATAGCGTAATAATCGTTTTCCCATTTTTATAGATTTTTTAAATGTTGATGTTGTGCTTTTGTCAGGTTTTTTAAAACCAGATTGTAGGAATCGTCAATCCATTTTTTTGCATTTGCATCTGAAAATGAATCATCAAAGTGAATGGTGTTCCAATGTTTTTTATTCATGTGATAACCGGGTTTAACCCCTGAATATTTTTCGCGTAGTTCAATTGCTTTTTCGGGTTCGCATTTCAGATTGATTGTAAACTCTTTCTCTGTGCTGGTGAGTGCAAATATTTTACCCAAAACTTTAAAAACTAAAACAGTTTCGTCAAAAGGAAAACTTTCTTCCACACCTTTTTTTCTCAAACAATATTCACGCAATTCTTCAATATTCATCACTCGTAATTAAGCGGAAGCACCGGTGATTTTTTTACTTCACTCAGAATAACGTTTGTTTGCATTTGGCCGATATCAGCTATTTTGCTGAGTTTTTCGCCAATAAGTTTTTCAAAAGAAGGAATGTCTTTTACAACCACTTTCAGCAAATAATCATAGTTTCCGGTTACCTGATAACACTCTACAATTTCATCAATTTTATTAATCTGCTTTTTGAAATTTGAAATAGCATTATCCTTCTGTCTCACCAGTGAGACCTGAATCATAGCTTTAATTCCCAGGTCAACAAACTTCTCTTCCACAACTGCGTGATAGCTTTTTATAATGCCTGAGTTTTCTAGCTTCTTTACTCTTTCCAAAGTTGGAGCAGGGGAGAGACCTATCTCATTAGAAAGTTGAACATTGGTTTTGCGTCCGTTTTCCTGCAAAAGTTTCAAAATCATCAAATCAATTTTGTCTAAGTTTACTTCCATATAATTTTATTTAAAGTTAAATAACAGAATAATATTTTTATAATTGGGCTAAAACTAATGAAATAAAATAGATTATTCTGTAATCAGGCAAAAAAATCGGAACTTATTCTGTCTGCAATCAATTTTCCTGAGTTTGTAAGGATGAGATGATTTTCTTTAAGGGTTATTTTCTCAGAACCGAGATAGGCTTTTGCTACTGCTAAAAGGGCATTCAGATATTGTTCTCCAAATTCTGTTTTTACTTTTTCAAGACTAATTCCTGTTGAGGTTCTCAAACCTGTCATCATGTATTCATTAAATTTTTGGTCAAGTGTAAGCGTTTCCTTTTCACTTGGAATTTTGCTTTTGGCAATTGATTGAATGTATCTGAAATTATTGGAAATATTCCATTGACGCGAGTTTCCGTCAAACGAATGCGCAGAAGGACCAAGCCCCAAATAGTTAATCCCTTTCCAGTAATTGCTGTTGTGTCGCGAGTGAAAACCAGGTTTGCAGAAGTTGGAAATCTCGTATTGCTCGTAACCATTCTTCGCAGTTTCTCCCATCAAAATCAAAAACTGTTCAGCCGATTGTTCTTCATCAACCGGTTTTACTTTTCCTTTTTTGATATGGTTTTCGAGCGGAGTTTTTTGTTCAACTGTAAGCGAGTAGCAAGACAGATGCGGAACACCGAAGTTAAACGCTTTTGTTAGATTTTTTTTCCAGTTATCATTACTTAAATCGGGCGTGCCGTAAATCAAATCAATTGTGATATTTTCAAATCCTGCACTCTGACTTTCTTTAATGCAATTTTCTGCTTGTTGTGAATTATGCGCACGGTTCATCAGTTTCAAATCTTTTTCAAAGAAACTCTGAATGCCAATGCTCAGGCGGTTTACAGGTGATGATTTTAGTTCCAACAATTTTGATTTACTCAAATCATCGGGGTTTGCCTCCAATGTTATTTCTGCATTTTTTGCAAGGCTGAAATTATCATAAAGAGTTTTAAAAATTCTGTCAAGTTCTTTTGCTGAAAGCAGGGAAGGAGTTCCTCCGCCAAAATAAATTGTTTCAATCAATGCATCTTTTTCGAGGTAATCTTTTTGCAATTCAATCTCACGAATCAGCGATGAAACAAACGCTTCTTTACTTTTAAGTGAAGTGGAAAAATGGAAATCACAATAAGAGCAAGCTTGCTTGCAAAAAGGAATGTGAATGTAAATTCCTGCCATCTTAGGAACTCAAAATTATTCGGAATGTAGTTCCTTTATTCACCACCGAATTTTTAACAAAAATTTTTCCGGAATGATAATTTTCAATAATACGTTTAGTGAGCGAAAGCCCAAGCCCCCAGCCACGCTGCTTGGTGGTAAATCCCGGCTCAAAAACAGTTTTAAATTTAGATTTCGGCATTCCTTTCCCTGTATCTGAAACATCAATGATCACTTGCCCTTCTTTCGCTTCCATCTCAACAGTTATGCTTCCTGCACCGTTCATCGCATCAATGGCATTTCGGCACAAATTTTCTATCACCCACTCAAATAATGGAATGTTCATCGGAACATTTACATCTGTTGTATTTCCCGGATTGAAATTATAAACCACTTTTTTTGACGAACGTAACTTCATATAATTAACCGATTCTTCCATTACCTGAGCAATGTTTTTCAACTCAAGTTTTGGTGTAGCTCCGATTTTTGAAAAGCGCTCAGTTATTGTTTCTAATCGCTTCAAATCTTGTCCTATTTCTGTGAGCGTTTGTTCATCAACTCCTTTTGAGCGCAAGTGTTCCATCCAGGCAAGCAGTGACGAAATGGGTGTTCCTAATTGGTGTGCTGTTTCTTTTGCCATGCCCACCCATACTTGGTTTTGTTCAGCTTTGCGCGAGGTGCTGAATGCAACGTAAGACACAAAAATGAATAACGATATTACACCTAACTGAACATATGGATAATATTTCAGGCTGAAATAAAGTTTTGAATTCCGGTAAAAAATCAGATTTTTTTCCCCTGCAACTAAACCTACTTCAATAGGAGTATGTTCTTCTTTCATCAAGGCGAGTTGTTCTTTCACATAAGCAGTATCTAACGATTGCAGAGAATCAAGATTTCTTACAGAAATAATAACTTCGTTTTGGTCGGTAAGAATTACGGGAACAGTTTCATTGTCGCGAATAACTTCAAAAACAAAACTAATGTCAATATTATCATCAGCTGAGTTGGCCAACAATTCTGTTGCACGCGCCCACAGTTTTACTTTGTTTTCTTCTTCCTGAGCCAATTGTTTCACCAACCTGTCGGTGTAAACAAGCGATGAAATACCTATCAGCGCTGCTGTAATAAAAAGCAGTCGTTTCCAGGTTTGTTTTTGGGAGTAGATATTCAAAAGGCCTTATTTATCAAGGTTCAAAGCTATAAAATAAAGAAACAAAAAGCCCCTCGTTTTAGGCGAGGGGCTTTCCTGAATATTTATTCTTCTTATAATCCTTTAACTTTTTCTTTGTGTTTTTTTAGTTGTCGTGTTAAGGCTTCCACTGCTGTGTCGGTGGCTTCTTCAAAAGTTTTGCATTGCTTTTTAACAAACAAATCGTTGCCCGGAATGTGAAGTTTTATCTCAGCAACTTTG
>CAMDBK010000271.1 GCA_945889235.1 Chitinophaga pinensis | reverse complement strand
ACTTTGGGACGATAACCGCAAACCTGCTGCCTCTGCAGCGGTAAGTCAGCAATTGGCTGAAGCAAGCGGTAAGGCCAGCGATTGGTATGCTGCTGCCGACAGGTATATGATGGCAACCCGCTTTGTAAAAGACGAAGCTCAGAAAAAGCAATTGTATGAAAGTGCAACTTCTGCCTTTGAGAAAACTCTACAATTAGAACCTGAGAACCTGGACGCAAAAGCAGGTCTTGGAGTTGCGTATGTTGAAAGTGCAGGACTTACCGGTCAGCCACCCATGAAAGGCATCGGCTTGCTGCGTGAGGTTGTTGCCAAAGATTCTACACACATTAACGCCCAACTTAATCTTGGTTATTTTGCAATTCAAAGCGGACAGTTCGATAAAGCGATTGCGCGTTTTGAGCTGGTAAAAAGAATTAAACCGGATTTCATCGAAGTGAACCTTTACATTGCCGACACTTACGAGAAAATGGGCAACAAAAATGAGGCAATAAAAAATCTTGAAGTGTATAAATCCAAACTCAACGACCCCGTGCTTGTCGTAGAGGTGGACAAATACATTAATGAACTTAAAAACAGTGAAAGCACAACAACTAAATAAGGTTGCGCACGTTGCGTGATTAATGTTAAATCTTTAAAAAATAATTACAATGCCAAGCGGTAAAAAAAGAAAAAGGCATAAAATGGCCACCCACAAACGTAAAAAACGTTTGAGAAAAAACAGACATAAAAAGAAAGGTAAGTAGTCTGTAATTCACGCTGGCAGGGGATTTCCCCGCACGCTATTCCTTGTTGCATCAAAAATGCACAGGGAATAGTGTATTTACTCTTTTAATCATATTCTGTGAATTACGACTTAGTAATATCTTCGTCTTCAACCGAGGCTGTCATAGCCCTTTTGAAAGACAAACAGCTCGTTGAGTTGCATAAGCAGCGCAGCAGCAATAATTTTTCTGTGGGCGATATTTATCTCGGCAAGGTGAAAAAAATCATGCCGGGTTTGAATGCCGCTTTCGTGAATATCGGCTACGAAAAAGATGCTTTTTTGCATTATTTAGATTTAGGACCGCAGATCAATTCGTTTGTAAAGTTTACCCAGCAGGTTCAATCTGGCAAGCAAAACAGTTCGCGCCTTGATTATCTCCGCGCAGAAAAAGACATCAATAAAGGCGGAAAAATAGGAGACGTAATCAATAGCCAGCAACAGATTCTGGTGCAGGTGGCTAAAGAGCCTATTTCTACGAAAGGTCCGCGCATTACTTCCGAAATTTCAATTGCCGGACGATACATTGTTTTGCTGCCTTTTAATGACAAGGTTTCTGTTTCACAGAAAATAAAAAGTTCAGAAGAAAGAGAGCGTCTTAAAAAAATCATCAGCGATATAAAGCCTAAAAACTTTGGTGTGATTATCCGTACAGTTGCCGAACATAAAAAGGTAGAGGAACTGGATGCTGATATGAAAGATTTGATGGCAAAATGGAATACCTGTTTCGAACAACTGAAAAAAGCCAATGCACCGCAACGTGTGCTGGGCGAACTTGACCGCACTTCTGCTTTGCTGCGTGATATTCTCAATCCTGATTTCAGTAACATATACACAGACGACCCGAAAGTTTTGGAAGAAGTTAAAAGTTACCTTCATTCAAAAGCCCCCGAGAAAGAAAGTATTGCAAAACTATATACCGGTAAAGCTTCTATTTTCGAGCACTTCGGAATTGAGAAACAAATAAAAGGTTCATTCGGAAAGACAGTAACATTTAAGAGTGGAGCCTATTTGGTAATTGAGCATACTGAAGCACTTCACGTAATTGATGTGAATAGCGGACACCGCGCTAAATCTGATAATGATCAGGAAACCAATGCGCTTGATTGCAACCTGGAAGCAGCAACAGAAATTGCACGTCAGTTAAGACTTCGCGATATGGGCGGAATTATAGTTGTTGATTTTATTGACCTTCATAAAGCGGATAACCGCAAACTTCTTTTCGAAAGGATGCGTGACGAGATGAAGGATGATAAAGCGAAACATAATATTCTTCCTCCAACAAAATTCGGTTTGGTGCAAATCACGCGTCAACGTGTACGCCCCGAAATGAATATTGAAACGGTTGAAAAATGCCCTGCCTGCGGTGGAACCGGGGAAATTGCGGCAACTGTTCTGTTTACAGACGAGATTGAAAATAACATGCGTTTTATTTTGCAGGAGCAGAACGAAAAAGCTGTTACACTCAGTGTTCATCCATATCTTGAAGCGTATCTTACTAAAGGAATTTTTTCAATTCGTTGGAAATGGCAGCGCAAATACAAGAAGAAAATCAAAGTGGAAAGTTCAAATGCATATCACTTTCTGGAATATCATTTTCTCAACGCAAGTGGGGAAGAAATAAAATTGTAATTTTCTTCGCGCTCTTTGCGCCTTTGCGAGAGAAATAAATGTCTAAGGGTAAACTCGAAAAATTTGCTGAGATTGGAACATTCCCAAACGTGTTTCAATTACCGTATCTTTTCAATTCTGAAGACTTTAGTCTGAAAGGGAAATGGCATAAAGAGTACTTCAAAAATGAAAATCCTATTGTGCTTGAGTTGGGTTGTGGAAAAGGAGAATATACTGTTGGACTTGCAGAAAAATTTCCGGATAAAAATTTTATTGGTATTGACATAAAAGGTGCTCGTCTGTGGCGTGGAAGCAAAACTGCTCACGACAACAAGATGAATAATGTGGCTTTTGTCCGCACGCGCATTGACCACATTGAAAAAATTTTTGCGCCCGGTGAAGTGGATGAGATATGGGTGACTTTTCCTGACCCGCAACCACAAAAAACAAGAGAACGAAAACGTTTAACTTCTCCAGTTTTTTTGAAACGGTATGCTAATATTTTAAAACCCCAAGGAATTATAAATCTGAAAACAGACAACTTTCCGTTGTATGAATATTCAAAAGAAATTGCGCAGGAGGGAGGACATCAAATCCTTTCTGCAACTGATGATTTATACAAATCAATTGAGGAAGGAGAGGATGCTTACATCAGCAGAAACTCAGAACTGTTGCAAATAAAAACCTATTACGAAAAAATGTTTTTGGCACAGGGGATGAAGATTTGCTACCTGAGTTTTAAGATAAATTAATTTCTCGCAAAGGCGCTAAGAACGCTAAGTAAACTTTGCGAACTTTGCGTCTTTGCGAGCAACAATAAAATGGATGTAAAAAAGCACCAATCATTTTTTGAAGATGTCTATGATGTTGCAAGGCTAATTCCGAAAGGTAGAGTTACTTCTTACGGAGCAATTGCCCGTTACCTCGGAACAGGAAAAAGCTCACGGATGGTGGGTTGGGCAATGAATAATGCAGGTGCACAAAAACCAAAAGTTCCTGCGCACCGTGTGGTAAACAGGAATGGTTTGCTTACAGGAAAACATCATTTCGGGCATCCTGATTTGATGAAACAATTACTGGAAAAAGAAGGAATAAAAGTAGTGAAAGACCAGGTCAAAAACTTTGAGAAACTTTTCTGGGACCCAATGAAAGAGTTGGGACTGTAGCCCCTTTTAATCTCCCCAAAGGGGAGAAACAAATTCCCTTCTCTTTTGGAGAGGGGTTAGGGGTGAGGCTTTGAATAGAAATACTTTTTCAATTTCAAAAACTTTATCTCAAAATAATAATAGCTGAGATAAGCAGCAGGAATAATAATTATTAAAGCCACCGCGGGTTTTATCACTAAAAACCAGCCAACTGAATCCTGCAAATTCAAAAGTTCTAATACTCTGCCACCTATTAAAATTCCAATTTCGTGGAAGCAGAAAAGTCCGTATGAAATTAAGCCGAGAAAGCTGAATAGTTTTAGTCTTCCGAATTTTATCCAGGAATTTTTGCAGAAGTTTTGTTCAAATATGAAAAAGGCAAGAAGTAATGCGAACACTATTTTTTCAATAATAAGATTCACTACTCCCTGCAGAAAATTGTTTTCAAAAATCGGTTTATAAAAAATCAGGCAAATCCAGAACAAGCTATAAATTATTGCAATTTGATTTTTGCTTAAATTCTCTAATAAGAGAAACATACGTTCCCCTCTCCCTCGGAGAGGGGTTAGTGGTGAGGCTTGGAAAGAAATAAACGCGAACAGCGCACCCATCGCAATATCACCCAATAAAAACAAGGTGTGATACCATAAAATATATTGGTCGTTTTCCCTTACTCCAAAAAGATAAATTGTAGAAACAATAAAA
>CAMDBK010000270.1 GCA_945889235.1 Chitinophaga pinensis | reverse complement strand
CGGACTTATCAGCAAAGCAGGTGAACAAATCGTTCAGTGCGAATACGATGAAATAGGTGAGTTCAGCGAAGGTCTGGCCTTAGCTGTTAAGGACGAAAAATATGGATATATTGACAAAATCGGACAGGTTGTTATTCCTCTCATTTATGACTTTGGCTTTGAACAACCTTTGCCTGAACTTGCATTTAACAAAGGTAAGGCGTCAGTAACTTTCAAAGGAAAAAAAGGCATGATTGATAAATCAGGAAAAGAAATTATTCCTGCTCAGTATGATGATATGGGCATTTTTTCAGAAGGCCTTTTGGCAGTGAAGAAAAAAGATAAATGGGGGTATGTTGATTCAACAAACAAAACGGTTATAAAATTTGAGTTTTTATTTGCGGGAAATTTTTCTGAAGGCCTTGCCAGAGTTAAACGCAGCGATAAGTTTGGTTACATCGATAACAAAGGACTTACCCAAACCCCCAGTGTGTTTGACGAAGCCGGTGATTTCACGGATGGAATAGCAAAAGTATCGCAGGCAGGCAAGTTAGGCTTCATCAATAAAAACAATGCGTTTGTTGTTCCCTGCGAAGTTGATGAAGCCGGCAGCATAATGGAAGGTGATGTAGTGTTGCTAAAGAAGAACCACAAAATGGCTTACTTCAATCTCAAAAATGGAAATTATATCTGGCGCGAAGCCGGCTACGAAGCCGAATAAAAAGACCACCCCTCTCAAACCCTCCCCTTAATGGAGGGCTTCTCTAACACACAATCTGTTGGATGGCAAAGTGTGATGGCAAGTCTCCCCTTGCGGGGGAGATTTAGAGGGGGTGTTTAATAATACCTCAACCTTATCACATCCGCAAGATACTTCGCCAGCCTCATCACCTGCCGCGTATAGCCATACTCGTTATCATACCAAACGTAAATAACAGTACTGCGTTTATCATCAGAAATAAGCGTTGCAGGGCTGTCAACCACCGAAGCACAATGGTTTCCGATTACATCAGAAGAAACCAACTCATTGGAATACGAATACTGAATTTGTTCTACAAGATTACCATTCATAGCCGCATCCTTTAAAATTGCATTTACTTCCTCTTTGCTCGTTTCGCGTTTCACGGTAAGGTTAAGAATAGCCAGCGAAACGTTAGGGGTTGGTACACGCACCGCGTTAGCAGTAAATTTTCCTTTCAGTCCCGGAATAACTTTCGTTATCGCGCTACCCGCACCGGTTTCAGTAATAACCATGTTCAAAGCTGCCGAGCGGCCTCTGCGGTATTTTTTGTGATAATTGTCAAGCAGGTTCTGGTCGTTGGTGTACGAGTGTATAGTTTCAATGTGTCCGCGGTCAATGCCCAGCGTATCTTCAATCACTTTCAGTACAGGAACAATAGCGTTGGTTGTACACGAAGCGGCAGAAAAAATCTGTTCCGTTTTAATATCAAATTTCTCGTGATTAACACCGTGAACAATGTTTGGAATATCACCTTTTCCCGGAGCAGTCAGTAAAACCTGAGCCACACCTTTTGCTTTTAAATGTTTTCCCAAACCCGCTCTGTCACGCGAAACACCAGTGTTATCAATCACCAGCGCATTATCAATTCCATGCGCAGTGTAATCAATATCCTCCGGATTATTTGCAGCAATCATCTGTACAAAATGTCCATTAATAATAAGTGCTTTGTTCCCCGAATCAACATCAATCGTTCCCGGAAAAGGACCATGAACCGAATCAGTTCTCAGCAAATCAGCACGTTTAATAATATCAGCATCACTGTTACTGCGGGTAACAATAGCGCGAAGTCGCAACTGCTCTCCTTTTCCAGCCTGTGAAATTAATTCTCTTGCAGCTAATCTTCCAATCCTCCCGAAACCATACAGAATAACATCTTTCGGCTCCAGCACACGTTTTTCTTTTCCAATAAAATCAGCAAGTTTGTTATTCGCAAATACTGTTTCATTCTCAAATTTTGTTTTTTCCTGAATCCATTCGTTCGTAAGTTTTCCAAGGTCAATGCGGGCAGGCGAGAGATCAAGCTTTGCAATTTCTTTTGCAATCAGCAGCGTATCCATAATGCTGATGGGCTTGCGTACAATCTTATTCGCGTAATCGTGGATGTCCAGTATTTCGCTTATGCTTTTGTCATGCAGTTCGCGCCTGAAAACAATTAATTCCACGCTTTTATCTAACCACAAATCACTGACAGTTTTAATCAGTTCGGTAGCAGCTTTTTCGTAGCGTATCCATTCTTTCAGTTCGGCTTCGTATCCTTTTTTAGATGTTCTGTTTACAGATGCAGTTGTTTCAGTTGACATGTTTTTTGTTGTGTTTTATTAAAATAAGAAGGCACAGAGAAAACCAAAATCAGTTTTTTCTGTGCCTGTTTTTATAATCATTCCGGTTAAAAATTAGCCGAGGTATGCTTTCAGGTGTTTGCTTCTTGAAGTGTGGCGCAATCTGCGAATAGCTTTCTCCTTAATCTGACGAACACGTTCGCGGGTTAAGTCAAACTTTGCTCCAATCTCTTCCAATGTAAGTCCATGCGGAATGCCGATACCAAAGAATAAACGAACCACATCACTTTCACGTTCAGTTAAAGTTGAAAGCGAGCGCTCAATTTCTTTTTGCAATGACTCAGTCATTAAATGACTGTCGGTCTTAGGTGCATCAGGATTTACCAATACATCCAGCAGGTTATTGTCTTCACCCACCTGAAATGGCGCATCCATGGATACGTGACGACCGGAAACGCGCATGGTGTCAGCTACTTTGTCTTCAGGTATCTCAAGCAATTTTGCCAACTCCTCAGCTGTTGGGGCGCGCTCAAATTCCTGTTCTAATTTTGAAAATGCTTTATTTATTTTGTTCAGTGAACCAACCTGATTCAGCGGCAAACGAACAATACGAGATTGTTCAGCCAACGCCTGCAAAATAGATTGGCGAATCCACCAAACAGCGTAAGAAATAAATTTAAAACCTCTTGTTTCGTCAAAGCGGGTTGCCGCTTTAATCAAGCCAAGGTTTCCTTCGTTAATCAAATCGGGAAGACTTAATCCCTGGTTCTGGTATTGTTTAGCAACCGAAACCACAAAACGTAAGTTAGATTTGGTAAGCTTCCCCAATGCGGCTTGGTCGCCATCACGGATTTTCTTCGCTAAGACTACTTCTTCTTCTGCTGTGATAAGTTCTTCACGCCCTATTTCCTGTAAATATTTGTCTAACGACTGGCTTTCGCGGTTGGTAATGGATTTGGTAATCTTTAGCTGCCTCATTGAAAATCTCCTTTGCTTTAAGTTATAGTAAGAATTGTGTTAATTCTGAGTGAACCCTTTTTTAGGGCGCACAAAAGTATAATAATTTACTTAAAATACAACACCTGAATGACGGTAAATGTTTTAACCGTATAAAAATGAGAAAGGCCCCACAGATTGCAGAGCCTTTCCCGACTTTAAAACAGAAATTTACAAACCAAAACCATAATATGTTTTAAAGCCATTAGGATAAATGCCTTCTATCAAAACTCCTCCCTTTTTATTTTCCAGCGCACCGCTGATATCTTCTTTTGTTTTAATCGGTTTGCCATCAATTTTGGTGATGATAAAACCTTCTTTTATTCCTGCACTTCTCAGTTTCCCTCCTGTAAGTCCTGTTACTTTCATGCCTTTGTCAATTTTCAGATTGACCATTTCTTCTTTGCTCACCGGCTCAAAATCCGCACCAAGAACAGTAATGTTTTCGTTCAGGTCTTTTACAATCCTTTCAGTATCTCCATTTTTATTTCTAAGAACGACATCAAAAATCTTCTCTTTTCCATCTCTCAAAACTGTTACCGGAATTCTATCACCAGGTCTGTATCTGGCAATCATTTCCTGTAACTGTGGTACATTATCTGAAGCATGGTCGCCAACATGTGTTATAATATCGCCTTCCACTATTCCTGCTTCGGCTGCTGCACCACCATCAGTAAGTCCGTTTACATAAACACCTTTCTGTACATTAATGTTTTTATCATCTGCTAATTGTGCATCTATATCCTTGATGCTCACTCCAATAAAAGCACGTTGAACTTCTCCAAACTCCATTAAATCATCAACTACCTTACGTGCAATATTTACAGGAATTGCAAAAGAATAACCTGAGTACGAACCCGTTTGAGAAGCTATTGCGGTGTTAATTCCCACCAACTCACCATTGCTGTTTACCAACGCACCTCCGCTGTTCCCGGGGTTTACGGCAGC
>CAMDBK010000269.1 GCA_945889235.1 Chitinophaga pinensis | reverse complement strand
AACACTACGTGCACTTTTAGAAAGAAAAAATGTTGAAGTAGTTGCCATCAATGATTTAACTGATACTGTTACTCTGGCACATCTTTTTAAATACGATTCAGTGCATCGTAAATTCAAAGGCGATGTAGTAGCAGGTGAAAACTATATTTCTATCAATGGAAAAAAGATAAAAGTATTTGCTGAAAAAGATCCCTCTAATCTTCCCTGGAAAGAATTGGACATTGATTTTGTAATTGAATCCACCGGAAAATTTACTAAAAGTTCAGAAGCATCAACACATATTACTGCCGGTGCAAAGCGTGTTATAATCTCCGCTCCTGCATCGGGCGATGATGTAAAAACAGTAGTACTTGGAGTAAACGAACGAATTTTAGATGGCAGCGAAAAAATAATTTCAAATGCATCATGTACCACCAACTGCGGTGCACCCATGATTAAAATTCTTGATGATAACTGGGGAGTTGAGAGTTGTTATATTTCAACGGTTCACTCGTATACCGGTGATCAGCGTTTGCATGATGCTCCACATAAAGATTTGCGCAGAGCACGTGCAGCAGCTATTTCAATGATTCCAACTACAACAGGAGCAGCAAAAGCCATTACTAAAATTTTTCCTCATCTTGAAGGGAAGATGGGCGGATGTGGTTTTCGTGTTCCTGTTCCTGATGGCTCACTAACTGATATTACCTGCACTCTCAAGCGAACACCAACTGTTGAAGAGATTAATGCAGTTTTTAAAAAAGCTGCTGAAACCAGCATGAAAGGAATTTTGGAATATTCAACTGAACCACTTGTATCTATTGATATTGTTGGTAATCCACATTCCTGCATTTTTGATGCCGAACTTACCTCAGTAGTAGGAAATATGGTGAAAGTAATAGGTTGGTATGACAACGAAGCCGGCTATAGTAACCGGCTTGCTGATTTAGTGGAAAGGCTTTAAAGAAGAATTATCTTTTTGAAGGCGGAACGTAATCCCTTTCAGTTTCTCCTGTATAAATTTGTCTTGGTCTGCCAATTGGTTCTTTAGATGCAATCATCTCTTTCCATTGTGCAATCCAGCCAGGCAAGCGGCCCATAGCAAACATTACAGTAAACATTTCAGTTGGAATTCCTATCGCTTTATAAATAATTCCTGAGTAGAAATCTACGTTCGGATAAAGTTTCCGCTCAATAAAATAATCGTCATTCAGCGCCACTTCTTCTAATTGTTTTGCCAGGTCAAGAATTGGGTCATTGATTCCAAGTTTGCTCAGTACATCATCGCAGGTTTTTTTAATGATTTTAGCGCGAGGGTCAAAGTTTTTGTAAACCCTGTGTCCGAAGCCCATCAGCTTAAATGAATCATTTTTGTCTTTCGCTTTATCAACCCATTTTTTGTAATTTCCTCCGTCAGCAATTATTTTCTGAAGCATTTCAATTACTTCCTGATTAGCTCCGCCATGAAGCGGACCCCACAAAGCAATTGCACCCGCAGATATTGATGAATATAAATTAGCGTGTGATGAGCCAACCATACGGACTGTAGAAGCCGAGCAGTTTTGCTCATGGTCGGCATGAAGTATTAAAAGTTTATCAAGCGCCTGTGTAATTACCGGATCAATTTCATATTGCTCGGTTGGCATTGAGAACATCATGTTCAAAAAATTCTCAACGTAATTATATTTGTTTTGAGGATAAACAACAGGATGACCAACTGAATTTTTATAAGCCCATGCAGCAATGGTTGAAATTTTTGCAATCAGGCGGTAAACGGTAGTTTCCACTTCTTCCCAGGGGCGGTTGGTTTGCTGTGATTCAGGGTAAAAAGTAGAAAGTGTACACAACATGGAAGCCAGCACTGCCATTGGGTGAGCTTTCTTCGGAAACGCTTCATAAAAGCGTTTCATATCTTCATGAATAAGTGTATGACGTACTATCTTTTTTTGAAAATCATCAAATTGAGTTGCAGATGGAAGTACACCATAAATAAGCAGGTAAGATACTTCTAAAAAGGTAGATTTTTCTGCCAACTGTTCAATCGGATAGCCACGGTAGCGAAGGATTCCGGTTTCACCATCAAGGTAAGTAATTTGACTTTTTGTAGCCCCTGTATTCTTGTAACCTGAATCAAGAGTAATATAACCGGTGAGGTCACGTAACTTTGTTATATCAATTGCTTTTTCTTTTTCAGTGCCAGTAATTACAGGCAATTCAAAATTTTTTCCGTCAAGGATTAGTGTGGCTGTTTCGCTCATGATTTAATGATGATTTTTTGCGGACACGATATTAGGGAAAATTATGATGTAGAAAAAAGAAAGCGTTGTATTTTTTATTAAACAACCTGCTGATAATTTTGTTCAGCAATTTTCAGATGGACTATAAACGAGCTTTCGCCAGTTCCCACGCTACATCAAATTGCTCTTCTGTTGTGTAATTGGTATTATCTAAAACTACAGCATCTGCAGCCTGCACAAGAGGATTTTCTTTTCTTGTTGTGTCTTCATAATCACGTAAACGAAGGTTCTCTTTTATTTCCTCAAGACTTACTTCTGTGTCTTTTGCTTTCAACTCATCATACCTCCGCTTTGCACGTATAAGCGGTTCGGCAGTCATAAATAATTTCAACTCTGCATTCGGAAAAACAACACTTCCGATATCGCGGCCATCCATTACCACACCTTTATCTTCACCAAATTTACGTTGCAGCGCCACCATTTTCTGACGCACTTCTTTTATGCTGCTTATTTTACTTACAATCTCTGAGACCGCCATGCCGCGGATTTCTCTCTCAATGTTTCGTCCGTTCAGATATGTTTGCGATGCCTGAATTTCAGGATGAAAACGAAATTCAATGTTAATATTATCAAGGTTTGAAATCAGTTTATTCTTATCAGTAACTCCGTTTTCGATCACATTGTTTTCAATGCACCAGAGCGCCACCGCGCGATACATGGCTCCTGAATCAATGTATGAATAACCTAATTTTTTTGCCAGTTGTTTTGCCAGCGTACTTTTTCCGCAGGATGAATAGCCATCAATGGCAATGGTAATTCTATTCATTCGGAACCGGCTTTTCCTTTTTGTGGAAATCGCTGATGTTGGTGCTGATGCTGATGTGGTTTGATGCTCCGGCTAAGTGATAAGCTGCCCTTGCATAACTGAATCTGAATTTTGAAATCTTCAGCCCTATACCCCATGAAATACCCATGGTTCCCGGTTTGCTGTCCACTTTAAGCTCTTGTCTGCGCATATAATTATAGCCAAAACGTAAGGAGAAAATTTTTCGTTTTCCGGGAGCAAATTCACCACCAAAAATAAAATGGCGCATGATATTATCACCAATATATTTCTTCTGTTTTATTGGTTCACCTGTTAACGGGTCAACGGTTGGTCCTTGATTATTGGGGTCGTTGTAGCGAAGGTTAGGAGTTTCTAAATGGTGGGCAACAAGTGAAATTATAAAAGGCAAGTGAGCAAATTTTTGCGAAACACCCACCTGAATTTCAAAAGGTAATGGCTCAGGATTTCCTTTGGTGTACGACTGAAACTGAGCGCCCATATTTTTTAAAACAACCGATGCTGTAAAACCTTTTTTGCTTTGATACATTCCCGCAAGATCAAGCCCCATGCCCCACGAACTATAGGATTCCATGGAAGAAATAATTGTTTTCAAATTACCACCAACAGAAAACACAGAGTCTTTTCCCAACTGATGTGCGTAACCAATGTTGAGTGCAAATTCACCTGCTGAAAACTGACCAAGCACTTGTCCGGTTTCATCTGCGCGGGTAAATGTTCCGTAATTTACATACTGTACACCAACTGCAAATGTTCCGGGGATACTGTCAAACTTGTGAGCATATGCAGCATAACCGTAATTTATTTTTGAGAAATAAGGAACGTAATTTAATGCAAGTTGATTATTCATTGCTGGATTAAGCGCTGCAGGATTTTGCGAAAACAAATTAAGGTCATCATCTTTCACTGAAATAAGATTTCCGCCCATAGCTGCAATACGCGCATTGGCATTCAGGTTTAGGAAGTCGTATGTGCTTTTGCCCCCTGTTTGTGCAATTGCATAGGAGGAGATAAATAAGAGCAGGAGCGTAGCGGAAATGTTTCTTGTCATTAGTGCAAAGTAAATATATTTTCTTCTTATAACGGCAAAGTAAAGGTTTTAGTATTTGAATTTAAAAAGCGCACCCGATACTCATCTCTGCAAAATCGGCCTGCCCGAAATTTGCTTTCAGG
>CAMDBK010000268.1 GCA_945889235.1 Chitinophaga pinensis | reverse complement strand
CACAGTAGAGTAATTCTAAAACTCTATTACCAGCATTTGAATTTATTTCAGTTTTTGAATAAAGTCTTCCGACTGCTCTTTCTGCATCGTTAAATTGTTGATCAAGATCATTAGGCTTAACTGATGCCCACATTCCTTCAATGTTTCTAAAAAAATAATGAAATCTAAATCGTGGTAATTTTCTGGATTGAGAAATGTCAATTTCTGAAATTTCAGTTTCATCAAACAGAGCTCTTGAAATCAGGAGACCCCTTAATGCATTTTGTAAATCTTTTTGGTTATTTGTGTTGTCAAAAACTGATTCTGCAAAATAATTTCCAATTCCATCATCCCCATTAGCATGCATTGAACAAACTGCCTTGTAACTAGATTTTCCATTTACCGTCACAGTGCAAGGGAAATACAATCGTTCTCTTAATTTCAAAATTGGATTGGAAAGGACCCTAAGCAATTTTACAATTCCACTTCCTGTTTCTGAAATATTAAATGCAGTTGCAATTGCGTTAGCAGAATTATCACAGACTAAAGCAAAATTTGTTTTACTGATAACACCTTTCGAAATGTCGTACGCCTCAGCAATTTCTTTAAAAGGATTTACTGGCAGCTTTCTTTCTGAACTTGCAAGAGCTTCAGCTTCGTTATTGTGGCCTTCAATAATTATGAATGGTTTGATTGAATTGTCAACACCAAAAAAATCTTCTAAAAATTTTACACTGTCTGGACCTCCTGTTTCGAGTGATGCACTTGAAGCAAGAATACGCAGTTGGTCATGATGTGGGTGTAATCCCAAACGGTCAAACATCAGTTTGAGTAGATATGCTACCTCTGTACCTTGTGTACCTCTATATAAATGTAACTCATCAATTACTAAATTAAAAACTCTGTTCCTTTTTTCAGCTTCTCTATGTTCAGGTTGTAAATCTTCGCATGCTAACCAACTTTTTGTTTGTTCAAATATTCCTGAATCCACCTTTCGCATCAACATTATACTCAACATTGAATAATTGGTAATCATAATATCAGGGGGTGATAATTGCATATCAAATCTGCAACGCATTTCAGAACCGTCAAGTCTTTGGTAAAAAGATTTGTTAATTTTTGCTTCTTCACCTGTGATTCTGTTTTGCTCAATGTACTTTGCAACTTTAATTGAATCAATTTCAATTTGTTTCAATCGTTCTTTAAGTTTCTCTACCTTTTTAATATTAGTTGATGTAACTCCATCTTTTATTTTTTTTAAATCACCCGCAATAGGCGAAATACTATTGTATCTGCCAAAATAAATTGCATTACCTCTCGTATTTGCATTTAACCAATTTCGTGTATCGTCTGAGTCAAGCGCTTTCCTTAATCTGCTCATTTGATCTTCCACTAAAGCATTCATTGGATAAAGAATTAATGCTCTAACCCCTGCAGGTCTATTCTCATGCTGTCTTTGCCTTACTGAATGGCTTAGGGTAAAATTATTTTTATCTACAATATCTTTTGTACTTAATCCGCCTTCTTCCTTGGACTTCCACCAAGTGTTTACACTTGCAGGTTTTGCATTTGGAGATTTCCAGCTTGCAAATTCTTTTGAAAGTTGAGCAAAAAGTGGAAGTAAAAATGATTCAGTTTTCCCTGAACCTGTGCCCGAAGTAATGATGCAATTATTTCCTTTTAAGGATTCTTTCAGCATTTCTGTTTGGTGCAAATGGAGTGGTAAAGATGCTGGAAACAATCCTGTTAATACAAGATTTTTAAATGTTTTTAGTCCCTCTTCACTAAGAGCATTACCCAAATCCTCAATCGTTAAATCTTCAATGTGTTTATTACTTGAAATATAATCTGGTATTAGTTCTATCCAAGGGTTGCGATATAAAACTTTATCTTGATTGAGTAAATTGTATCTTTCTTTATCAACAGTTTCATTCCTAATCGCAAATGCTGTTTGAACATAACGTATAAAGTTCTCTTTAATTTTCTCAAATGAACCAATTGGATCTTTAATATTTTTCGATGGGACAATCATGCTAAATCTATCTCTCTAGGTTTTTGACCAAGTTTATTAAATAAATTATTAGTAAACATACCATCTATATTATTATAAATTCTATATTTTCTTTCTTCTATTATCCTAAATTTTGGAGCAATGCCACTTAGCAATAAAATTGATTCAGCCAATAATCGTGGTAATGGCAGATCAGTTGGAATTGCAACCATTTTACGAATTCGGTCAAGTAAAATTACATTCTTACTAAAATGTTTTAATACTATATATTTTCCCCAATTCCTATCAATGTCATAGCATTTTTGATTAACCCAAAGACGGTAATAATATTCCCAGTCCCTTAATTGAGGTTCTACCAGAGTAAAACTCTTATCAAAGTTTTCAGAAGAAGAATTCTCAAAATGTAAAGTCTCAATGTTGAATATCTTTCTATCAAAATCTTCATAAGTCACTTTAGCTTCTTTTGTCGAGTATAAATCTTTTTCATACTCTTCAATATTATTGCAAAAAAGTTGCAAGCCCACTTGTACTAAATCTGATGAACTGAACTCTATTTTTAGTTCACTTGCAAAATCAATTAATTGATTTTCACCAAAACCGATGCTATGACGATTGGAAAAAGATTTTACTGTGACAGCATCAGGTAAAAGTCGTTTTTTATTTTCATCAAATTGCTTAACGATTTCAACTTGCAATGAATGTCTCGGTGCAGTTGAAATAATTTCTTTAACAAGTAATTCATCCCTGCCACCAATAAGCAATATTTTTCTTCCTTTATTTGCTGGTATATAGATAAATTGTGGAGGGCTAATTACTATTGATTTAGTCTCATACTCATAATCTAAATAACCTAGATAGTCATATAATTCCAAAGATGACTTAATTGACTTTTTATTAATTGATTGTCCTGTTTGTAAAATATTAAAAACGTCAATGAAATTATTGATATTGAGTGATTTTTTTAGTGTTAGAAATGATAATAAAGCATTACCACCTGTGTTTGAATATTTTGCTTTTGGTATATATGCCGGATCCCTAACTTCTTTTTCAACACTTTTGAATAAATGGCGATAAGATGTCTGCATATCTATATCGGCTCCTACAATATTACTTCCTAATGAATAGGGTATTGAATTATCTTTTGTAATTATTCCGAATGAATTTCTCTTAGGAAGCTTATTTTTATCTAACAACTTGGCTGAATTATCTGAAGAAATTATTCTATAATTATTTTTATTTCCTTCAAAAAATTCACCTGATACTCTAACATTAAAATCTGTATTAAGTAAAACATCATTAGGTATTTTCCAATTTTTATTTTCATGATCCAGTTTTATTAGGGTTATTTCCTCAGTACTATTTTTGTACTGTAGAAATACTTCTTCAGACCCATCAGAATTTAATATTTCAACCTGTGGTAAAATATCATTTGTAAATGTTCTAAAATTAACTTCAAATGCTCCTGAAAGTCTTATACTTTTTTCACTAAAAATGGTTAATTCTTCTATTTCATCAAGCCCTGTTTTTGGATTCAAGAATTTGAATAGAGAATAATCATCTGGCAAATTTATATACTTTAATTCGTTTTCAAATCGAGAGCAATGACCCTTAAGCCAATTGAATATTTTCTCTCGTTTAGAGTTTTTACAAAGCAGATACATCCAATCATTTTTAGAAAGTGTATCTGTTTCAATCCAATAGTCTGTACTTAGTCGAAGCGAACCCGCGTTTATAAATAAACGAACATCTTTATCATGAAACTTTGCATTCCATTTTTTATTGTTATCTGTTAACTGCATTCCATTGCGAAATGTGTCATTAATTGTTTGTGAATATCCATCTATTTCCTCATAAATCTCAACGCCCTCGAAATTCAAATTATCTGGGAACTCAGTTAATGATTTCATTCTATAAGAAAACTCTATTTTACCTTCGTTAACATAAATCTTAAACTGTGAATATAATCTTTTAGTAATGTAATTACGTTTTGTAATTTTCCCATCTTCATCGAGGGAATGAGACTCTCCATCCCACTTCTTATATTCTTTTTTAACTATTTCAATAATTGATTGTCCTAATTCATTTGTGTCACTGCTTCGGATAATATCAATTATATTTCTAGAAAGCATAAGTGCTGAAGCACCAAACTTTATTAAATCCCTCTTGCAATTTTCTGATGTGTAAATTGAATTAGGAATCATTTCGGATTGTAGAAAAAATATTGGTAATTTTCTTATCGCTCTT
>CAMDBK010000267.1 GCA_945889235.1 Chitinophaga pinensis | reverse complement strand
GCCAACGCACGGGGTATGATTTCTTTTCGGCAGGAAAGGCATTGTTCACCACAAATTTGTGAGGCAACACTTGTTCTGCATCCACCTTTGCTTCCTGGTATTTGGCACGCAGGTGACTTAACTGCTCTTTCTCGTATTCAAGCATATCGCGGATAGAAACATAAGCTCCGCCATATTGCGATAGTATTTTTAGTTTTTCTTCCAGTTGCTTGGTAGCAGCGGGTTTACCTTCCATTATGGATTTTGCATAGTATTCATTAAAACGTTCTGACTGTGATTCATAGTCGTTAATACCCATTGCACGCAGGGCATTTAATGAGTCTTCAAGTCCTTTTACATAATTACGCATTTCAAAGTATTCGTCCTGCGCAATTTTCATTGCTTTAAAGGCGCGCTCTTTCTGCATACGGTTTTTGGTGGTATCAAGCAGGGCGGCTATATCATTGGCAATATCGGCTGCCAGCTGGGCATCGGTATCGTACACATCAATTTTTACCGACATAAACTCAGTACGCTTGAAACTGATATTATTCTCGTATTCGTTATAAAGCTTGGTGAATTTAAATTCTGATGTAGTATCAATATCGTAATGCGCCATCAGGTTGTATTTACGTACAACACGGGTACGTATTTCATCTGAATTTAAAATCTGTATCATTTGTTCGGCCTGTTCTTCTTCACCAAACTCAAGCAGATCTTGCTTGGTTTGTGCGTTTTTTGACAGCAGTGATTTAGATACCGATGCCGTAGAAGTAGGGAACAGAATTACCGTTGATTTATATTTTGGCGGAATAAAAACAGGAAACGAAAATATTACTGCTGACAGGCCTGCCGCCACCGAAATAATTAGTAAGGGCTTGCGCCACTTGTATAAAAAGAGAATGAGGTTTGAGGAGTCAAAATCAAAGCCTTCATTGTTTTTTTCTGCCATGCTGTGTTTAGTTATTGGTTATTGGTTATTAGTTATTGGGTTTGCTTGCCTGTTAACTTTTAACTGATAACGATTAACCTTTTTTACAAAAGGGAGGGCAAAAATAGAAATTTATTTGAAAGAGGAAGGGGCGGTATCTGAATTTGAATTACGCTGTTTTAATTATTTTTACAATCTGTAAACTTACACCTGACTATGAATTCTGAACAAAACCAAGAAAAACACTACACCAACGGAGAACTTACTGTTGTCTGGAAAGCACATCTGTGTGCCCATTCAGCCAACTGTGTAAAAAATCTGGCAGGCGTTTTTAAACCACGTGAGCGCCCGTGGATAACCATAGAGAACGGAACAACAGATGAAATAAAAAGAGCAGTTGATACCTGTCCTTCGGGGGCATTGAGTTACACAGGAAATTTGTAAATACACGGTGCTCGTGTCTATTGCTAAAGCAGCGCGTTTGTCACCCTGAGCGTAGTCGATTGGTTATAAATAAATTGCTGATTTTCAATGTGTTGTATTAACAACATTATTGTGGTTGAAACCTGGTTAAATCAGACAATATCTCTTTCGCACTTTTTTTGCAATAATACCTATTTCATTTAATATTCATTGATTGTCAAAAAAATGAGACTATAACTAACCTCGTTTTAGTTGGTTATTGACAAAACAGGTAAAGAAATAATTCCTTTGACCACTGATTTTTTTATATGGGATGAATATTTTTCTGAGGGATTAATTGCACCCGATAATGATGATATGAGTATTGGTTTTATTGATAAAACCGGCAAAGTGGTAATTCCATATCAATACAAAAGTGCAGAACCATTTAAAAACGGCAGAGCAAAAGTTAAAAAAGGTGATAAGGTATTTTACATTTACAAAACAGGAAAACAACTGTAGTTGTGCAGTTGTTACCTCTGTTAATCTCAAAGGTGAAATCTTCAAAGTTGACCACAAAGGCACCGAGATTAAGAATGGAAAAAATCCCTATGCTGAGGATTATTGATGAATCGGTTTATGAACCTTTTAACTGATTACCAATAAGACATGAGCATCGTGTCTATACTCATTTTTTTTCACAGAGTAAGAAGGAGGCAAAAAAAAAGGTTCACAGAGTTTTTAATTTTCTCTGAGAACGTTTGTGCTTTCTTAGGCTGCTGCTCTTTGTAATTAGCCCTTCAACTACGCTCAGGCTGACAGCATTTTATCACTTCCTTGCGGCCAGTTTGTTTTTGTAAAACTCTTTACTTGCGGCATAAACAGTTTTGGTAAAAACAGCATACACCGTTCCTGCATCGTCTTCGTATTTGAGAGGAAGTTCAAAAGTGTATTCGCCCTGTTCGTTTATTTTTTGTTTGATAGTTGAAAGGATTGCATCATCAAGCAGGAAACGGCATTTTACCTTTTCAATAATTGGTCGTACAAATTTTACGGAAGCACCTTTATCCCAAATAATAAAATCTTTGCCGAGAATTTCCCAAAGCAGAAGCATGAAATACGGGTCAACAGAACTGTAGATGCTGCCGCCATAAACGGTTCCTACTTTATTCCATGTGCGGATATTGCGTTTGATGGATACATGCAACTCGGTAAAATCACCTGCAATAAATTCTATTTTTCCGCCTGTGCACCAGATGCAGGGCCAGATATTCATTCCTCAGCGCATTTTTCTGGAGCGTGAGGATTCTGTTTTTGTTGTCGGGAATTGTTTCATGGTGACAAAGGTCGCAAAGAAAACTTTACCACTAAGGCACTAAGAACACTAAGTTGCACTAAGAATAAAAACTAAAAGATTATCACCTTTTGTGAAGAGGTAATTCCGTTTTCTGTTTTTACAGAAATGAAATAAATGCCGGATGCAAAACCGGAAACAGAAATATCAAAAGTGTTTTTGTTTGGCGGAATTAAAACACTTTCTTTTAAAACTCCATACAGTGTGTAAATGTTGAGTTGTGCAGTTTTAGAAAATGGTTGTTTGAAGGTGATGTTGATGTTTTCTTTTGTCGGGTTTGGATAAATGGAAAACAGGTTTTCTATTTCTTTAATACCGGTGCAGGAAACAACATTAATGAAAATGGAGTCGGTGTAAATGCAAGGATGGTAAAGCGAATCAGCATAACTATATGTAGAATCTAATTCTCCTGTAAGTATATAATATCCTTCTTCCGCAACAGAAATTGATGATGTTGTATTGCCCGTTGACCATTGATAACTCAACAAATCCGAATTTCCATGAACAATTGCTGTATCGCCTTCACAAAGAGTTGTATTGTTTGAAAAAATAAAAGCTTCATCAGTACAAATAAGTGTTTGAAAATTTAAGTCATCATCTGGTTGCGTTCCTATTACAGTTTGAACAGAAGATAAATCTCCTTTTTTACAGAAGAATATCCATGGATGACTTAAGTTGATAGTATCAAGTCCTGTAAAACCTAAATTTTGAAAAGTTGAAAGTATGTCAGACTGCCAAGGAGAAAACGAGCCAGGAGTTGAAAAAGTAGAACCATTGTAGTATAATATTGGATTAGGAATCCAAGTGTACATAAGAATAGATGAACCGGTTGGCACAGTTGATTCAATGAAATTGGATAGTAAGGTCATTGATGAAGGATTTGATTGTTGCCATAAAAAAAAATTCCAAGGTCGTGTTCTACCGCAAGTGCCAATTGTATTATTTAATTGTCCATAATTATTTTGTAAATTTTCTGATAGTCCTGTAAGTGGGTTTATTCCAGGAGTGCCCCAGGGTTTGCATGAGTCAGGACTTATTATAGCAACCAGAATTTGAGGTTGTAGTATACTATTCCCACCACATGCAAGATACTCTTGTACTTCACAATTAAGTGAATATAAAATAGTGTATCCTTCATCTAAACTTGATGGCCACCCCTTATCATGGCACTCCAGTAAAGAAATCTGCCCAAAACAATTCCCCGCAAAAATTAATGACAAAATAAAAGCAACTGATTTTTTTCTCATGGGTAATTCGTGATGAACAAATTTAAGATAATCCTGTTCTTATACCAATTAAGCCTCATTATTTTTCAACTATATTTAGCCCCCAATTATAAATCTATTATGAAAAAATCTATTCTTTTTTATTCCCTCTTTTCTGTTTTTTATTTTAATTCTTCATTAGCTCAAACCTATCCAGTTGGCTATATTTCAACTACGTATAATGACCCTGCCCGCAGTCGCGATGTTACCTGCTATGTTTATTATCCCGCGGTATCGACAGGACAAAACCAGACAGTGGCAACAGGTTCTTTTCCTGTAATTGTTTTCGGACATGGCTTTGTAATGGCATACACTGCCTACAGCA
>CAMDBK010000266.1 GCA_945889235.1 Chitinophaga pinensis | reverse complement strand
TTCTTCCGCTCAACGATACGCGCCAGCGCAATTTTGACCGCTACCGCGCAACCATTGGCTCATCATTTGACTTAAAAAATCGCAACACAGTTGATTGTTTTTTCCGAATTCAAAAGGAACTTAATACAGTTAATCCGAATACAGATTTTATTATAGGTCTTGGATATGCTTATGATGTAAACTTTAATAAGAAGAAAAAGAAAGATAAAGGGAAAGATAAGAACGAAGAAAAAGATAAGAGTAAAAAATAATTCTGTCTTTATTCTTTAAAGACAAATTATTTTTTTCGGCAAAATTTGTAAACACAAATTGCCCCGAATAAGATTAACCCTAATTTAGCATCCTTATATTTTAATTATGCTTACGCTTTTAAGGCGCGAACTTTTCAGTTTCCTTAATTCACTTACCGGCTATATTGTCATTGGGGTTTTCCTATTAATTACAGGCTTATTCATGTGGGTAATTCCATCTGATGCTAACGTACTTGATAATGGCTATGCCACTATTGATACACTCTTCACACTCGCGCCATGGGTATTTTTATTTTTAATTCCGGCTATTACTATGCGCTCATTTGCTGATGAAAGAAAGAGCGGAACAATAGAACTGTTACAAACAAAACCGCTCACCGATTTTCAAATCATTTTCGCAAAATACTTAGCAGGATTTGTTTTGGTAGTTTTTTCGGTTGCTCCTACTTTGGTTTATTATTTTTCGGTTTACAAACTTGGCTTCCCTCCCGGAAACGTTGACATCGGAAGCGTTTGGGGTTCCTACTTCGGATTGCTTTTTCTGGCTGCAGCCTTTGTAAGCATTGGCATTTTTGCTTCTTCAATAACTGAGAACCAGATTATTTCCTTCATCATCGCTTTGTTTCTTTCCTGGTTTCTCTTTGATGGATTTTCTACCATAAGTTCACTCAATATTTTCGGAAAAGCAGATATCATTTTGCTGAATCTGGGAATGCTTGAACATTATGTCAGCATGAGCCATGGTGTGTTGGACACCCGCGACATGATTTACTTTATCAGTATGAGCGCTGTTTTTATTGTGTTCACACAACTTGCTTTACAGCGTGGAAAACGCTCTGCTCCCTCTCTTTCGGAGAGGGCTGGGGTGAGGCTTCTATCTGTTATTGTGATTATTGTTGCCATTAATATTATCGGCAGTTTTATGTTCAAACGTTTTGACCTTACTTCTGAAAAAAGATACTCCCTCTCTCCTACCACTATTGAGTTAATTAAAAATCTTGATGATGTGGTGTATGTAAAAGTTTATCTGGAAGGTGATTTTCCTGCCGACTTCAAAAGGCTTAGAAATAAAACAAAAGAAATGCTGGATGAATTCCGCGCTTACGGAAAGAATAAAATTGAATATGAGTTTATTAATCCGTCAGCAAACCCGGATAAAAAGCAACGTTTAAAACTCCACAATCAGTTAGAGAAAAAAGGATTACAGCCTACTACTTACAAACTGAATGAAAAAGAAGGAGAAGTGCAGAACAAGATTTTTCCTGGCGCTTTATTTTATTACAAAGAAAAAGAAATGCCGCTTCAACTTCTGAAAAGCAAACTTGGCGCTGCTCCCGTTGAAATGCTGAATAATTCCATTGAAGATCTTGAATATGAAATTTCCAACACTATCCGCAAACTGAGTGAAAGTAAAAAAGATAAAATTGCTTTTCTGCAAGGGCAGGGCGAACCGGAAAGACCTTATTTAGCTGACATTGCAGGAGCCCTGAGCGAATATTATTTTGTAGATACTGTAACCATAAATGCTCGCCTTAACAGTCTCAATGATTTCAAGGCTCTTATCATTGCAAAACCAACAAAAGAATTTGATGAAAAAGATAAATTCATCATTGACCAGTTTATAATGCGTGGTGGAAAAACCTTGTGGCTCATCGATGGTGGTGAAGCAAGCATGGACAGTCTGCAAAATTCAAGCACAACGTATGCAATGCCTGTAGATATTAATCTTAAGGACCAGCTTTTTAAATACGGAGTACGCGTAAACACTAATCTTATTCAGGATTTGCGGGCTGCTTCAATTCCGGCACCGGTCGGTTATGTTGGCGGACAAATACAATGGGATTTACAACCTTGGCTGTTTTTTCCGCTGATTATTCCAACCAGCGAGCATCCGGTGGTGCGTAACCTTAACGCAATCCGCACCGAGTTTATTTCAAGTCTGGACACAGTGGGAGCAAGAGAAGTGAAGAAAACTATTTTACTGGCTTCATCAAAATCATCAAGAATTTTGAATAATATGCCCGTGAAAGTGGGGCTTGAAATATTGGTAAATAAACCTGATGAACGGCTGTTTAATAAATCATATGAACCCGTTGCTGTATTGCTGGAAGGTAATTTTGAATCAGTTTTCACCAACCGCATTCCGCCTGCTATACAACTTAGCAAGGAAATTGGATTTAAAGAAAAAAGCATTCCCAACAAAATGATTGTTGTATCAGATGGTGATATTATTAAAAATAAATATCAGCAAAGTACACGTGAAGTTTATCCTCTTGGGCTTGATCCTTACAGCAGTCAGACTTATGCCAATAAGAAATTTATTCTCAACTGTATAAACTTTCTTTGTGATGATACCGGATTAATTTCAGTGCGTGCACGCGAACTTAAAATCCGTTTGCTGGACAAAAAGAAAATAGCAAAGCAACGACTGCAGTGGCAATTGCTGAATGTGGCGCTGCCAATTGCATTGATTATAATTTTCGGAATTATTCAAACTGTTTTGAGAAAAAGACGATACGCAAAATGAAAAAAAATAAAGCATTTATTGTCGTTGCCCTGCTTCTTACATCTTTGGCGGCATACTTAATTATTAACAACAGCAATTCAACTTTGAATGTTGAGAAAACAAGTTTTGCAGTGGAAGACACAGCTTCCATTACTAAATTATTTCTTGCCGATAAAAGCGGTCATGTTGTTACCTTAAACAGAGTGAGCACAAGTGAGTGGAATGTAAACGGAAAATTTCCTGCGCGCCAGGATGCAATTAACACGCTGCTTACTACGCTAAAAAAAGTGGAAATGAAAGCACCTATTGGAATCAATTCACGTGAAACCATATTGAAAGACCTTGCTGCACGCGGCATTAAAGTAGAAATTTATACCGATGATGATAAACCTGAAAAAGTTTATTATGTTGGAGGTTCTACACCTGATAATTCAGGAACATACATGGCGCTGGAAGATGACGGAGATTTCTCAGACCCGTACATTACACATATTCCGGGCTTTAATGGTTACCTGAGTACGCGCTACATTGTGCTGGATTATAAATGGCGCAGTTCTGCAATTTTTAATTACCCTGTCAGTGAAATACATTCAGTAAAAGTGGAGTACTTTGACAATGCTGACGACTCATTTGAAATTGCTGAAACAGCAAACGGAAGTTTTACACTGAAATCATTAAAGTTTAATGCACCGCTGCAAAACTTCGACAGCATTGCGGTAAAAGAATATTTAGTGAATTACCGTAACATACATTTTGAGGCTTTTGAAAAATTTAAACCGGCAACCCGCGATTCTGTTTTGGCTTCACCTTCCTACTTCCGTATTTCATTAACTGCAAAAAACGGGAAAATGATTACAGTTACCGCTCATCGTATTAAAGCAAAGCCCGGTGCTGTTGACCTGAACGGGAAACCAATTGACTACGACCCCGACCGCATGTATTCAAAAATCAATGACGAAGAAGACCTTGCATTGATTCAATATTTTACGTTTGATAATTTATTAAAACCACTTTCATGGTTTGAAACTGACCCAAATGAAAAAAAAGGAGTTGTTGAGAAAAACTAAAAATTTGGCGTAATAGTAACTCTACCTCCTGGGGTATTAAATTGAATTCCTTCCTGCTGTTGCGGTTGACTCTCCTGTTGTATTATTATAGTTTGCGGCTGTATTTTTTTCAACGAAGCTGAAGCCCATCTTAAAACCAATTCATCCTTTTTATTTTTCCTTATTTCATATACTACACTTTCTGGCGCTCCAGCCTGATTAGATGCACTTTTTATTTGTAAAATATTTCGTTCAATTGGAGGAATTGAAACATCTTCAAAAACAATCTTTGCTTTTCCATAATCGTTATGAATATCATTCATCACGACAGTGGAAAGTGGAGTTTCATTCATTTTTGTTCCGTTAAATGTTACTGTAAATTTAAAGCCATCTTCAGAAAAAATAGTAAGGTCATGACCTATTTGTGCCTGAACATTTATTACTACAAAAGGCAGT
>CAMDBK010000265.1 GCA_945889235.1 Chitinophaga pinensis | reverse complement strand
CAATACTATGGTTTTTTACCCTAGCGTTTTTTCTTTTAACGCTGTTGGGTTGTTCGCGCAAGAAAAATAATTTTCTGAGCCGAGCCTGGCACAATACTACATCACACTACAACGGTTATTTCAACGGGCGTGAAGCGCTGAAAGAAGGTGTTGCTACTTTGGAGAATAGTCATACCGATGATTACGATAATATTCTGGAAATTTTCCAGACCGGTGCACCTGAACAGTCAAGTACTATCAACCCAAATGCCGATAAAGCCATAAAAAAAGCTTCACTTATGATTCAGCGCCATTCCATGCTTATTAAAGGCAAGGAATATTGTCGCTGGATTGACGATTGTTACATGCTTATCGGAAAATCACACCACTACAAAAAAGATTTTTATCCCGCTGCTGAAATGTTTAACTACGTTATAAAACAGTACAAAGACAAACCTGCCACTGTAGCTGAAGGACGCATCTGGCTGCTACGGAATTATACAGCAATGAGCCGCCTCACCAGCGCACAAGGCGTTATAGATAATATTGAAGCCGACATTGAAACCTTTCCCGAAAAACAAATCGGGCATTATGCTGCTGCTTATGCCGATTTCCTGATTAAAAAAGAAGACTACGCAATGGCTATTCCCCAGTTGGAAAAAGCAATTGCAAATACCAAAAACAAAAGACAGATTACCCGCTACACCTATATTCTTGCACAGCTTTATGAGAAAATAAACGACAAAACAAAAGCGTCATTTTACTACGCCCAAGTTTTGAAAAAAAATCCTACTTACGATATGGCTTTCAATGCGCAGATCAATCAGGCATTGATGTTTGATGTGGCTTCAGGTAGCAGCAGTGCCGACCTCAAAAAAATTCTGCGCAAAATGGCGCGTGACGATAAAAACATTGAATACTTAGACCGTATTTACTATGCTCTTGCAGGAATTGCTATTAACGAAAGCGAATACGATGAAGCAATTTCACTTTTGAAAAAATCGGTAGCCTCCAGTACTTCCAATACCAAACAAAAAGGTCTGTCGTATCTTAAACTTGCCGATTTGTATTTTGATAAACCTGAATACGAAACTTCAAAGTTGTTTTACGACAGCACACTTACCGCTCTGCCTGAAGAGCATAAGGAATATCCGCGTGCAGAAGCAAAGCGAAGCAGCCTTGAAGATCTGGTAAAAAATCTTCACATCATTGCCTTTGAAGACAGCGTTCAGAAACTGGCAAAAATGAATTCGACAGAACTGGATATTTATTTGGATGATATGATTGCAAAGATTATTGAAGAAGAAGAGCGTAAGCAATTTGAAGCCGAGAACGCTGCGCTTAATCCTATCAACACTAATCAAAACGCAAATGCGAATGCAAACGCAGGAGCAGCTGGAAAATGGTACTTTGATAATCCTACTACGGTTAGTTTTGGTTACTCTGAATTTGCACGAATCTGGGGAAACAGAAAATTAGAAGACAACTGGCGCAGAAAAAACAAAGAAAGTGTTGCTCCAACCATGACCGAAAATGCACTGGAAGACTCACTTGCTGCAAAAAAAGACACCTTTGATGTGAAATCTAAAGAATACTACCTGCGCAATATCCCTACCACTCAAGCTGCACTTGACAGTTCAAACGGAAGAGTCATTGAAGCCTATTACAGCCTCGGTATGATTTATCGTGAACAGCTTGATGACAAGCAACGCGCTGTTGAAGCATTTGAAACGTTGCTCAAGCGGTATCAAGATAATAAATATACACTCTCATCCTATTACCAACTTTACCGTTTAAATCTATCCTTAGGCAACAAACCAAGAGCAGATTACTACCGCAATCTTATTATAAAAGAATTTCCTGAAAGCGAATACGCTAACATTTTACAAAACCCGAATTACCTCAAAGAACTGGAAGCATTTAAAGGCCGCGCTGCAGAATTTTATGGTGAAACATTTGCCGCTTATGAAGCACAGGATTATGATGTAGTTATTCAGAATGCGAGTCAGGCACATATCCGTTTTGAAAAAAGCGACCAGCTCCCGCGTTTTGATTTATTGAAAGCAATGGCAATCGGTAAAACACAAAAGCTGAGTGAGTTTGAGGCAGCCCTGCATGAACTGATTGCAAAATATCCTGTTTGTGATGAACGAAAAGAAGCGGAAAATATTCTCAAATACATTGAAGGTATTCGTGGTGGTGCTGATGAAAAATTACCTGACGAAAAATTCAACAACATAGCTGCAATTGAAAAAAGTCTTTATCACCTGAATAAAGACACTGTACATTATTATGTAGTGGTAATAGGCAAACCTGAGTTTAATAATAATCCTATGAGAGAGAAAATATCGGATTTCAATTCTGAATTTTACAGTCTTGATTCACTTTCAGTCAAAAACATGCTGATAAATCCATTGTCGCAATTGGTATATGTTGAGAAGTTTGAAAATGCTGCCAAAGCCAAATCTTACTTTGAAGCCATCAAACAAAAAAGCGATATTTTTGAAGGACTTTCAGCAGAAGAATTCAAACACTTTATCATTTCTGCAGGAAATTTTAATATCTATTATCAGGATAAGAATGTTGACAAATACATGGAATTTTTCACGACCAATTACGCTAATAATTAGAAAATATATCCCACAAAGACACTAAGAACACAAAGAAATACTTAGTGAACTTTGTGTCTTAGTGGGAAAACTAAAAAGATGGATTCAACAAGACAGAATAAGGTAAACAGGTTGTTGCAAAAAGAACTTGGAGAATTTTTTCAACGCGAAAGCAGAACTTTTTTTGGAGGTACTTTCATAACCGTAACCTCTGTACGAATTACCCCCGACCTTTCTATGGCGCGAGTACATCTCAGTATTTTTCTTGCAAAAGAAAAAGAAGTTGTTTTGGAAAAAGTAATTGAACTGAAAAAGGAAATCCGCAAACGCATTGGCAACAAAATCGGAAAGCAGGTACGCATTGTTCCAAACTTTGAGTTTTTTATTGACGACTCAATGGATTATGCTGAAAACATTGACAAACTGCTGAAAAAATAAGTATGCAATACGATCCGATAAAACGAAGACTCGGCAGTTTTTTTAACCAAAGTCCTTTCCTGCGCAAAACATTTTACAACCTGCTTGATTTACTTTTGCTGCGCTCATGGCACGTTCATAAAGAATTAAAAGCATGGAAAAAAACTGCAACCGGAAAAGTGTCTGTTCTGGATGCGGGTTCCGGCTTCGGACAATACTCTTATTACCTTTCTAATTTGCTTCCGGCTTGTGAAATTCTGGCAGTAGACGTAAAAGAAGAACAAGTTGCCGACTGCAATAATTTTTTCAAAAGCATTGGAAAAAATAATGTGCAGTTTGAAGTAGCCGACCTTACCAAATTTGTAAAACCCGATAGTTATGATCTGGTTTTGTCTGTTGATGTAATGGAACACATTCTCGAAGATGTGCAGGTGTTTAAGAACTTTGTTGCTTCCATGAAAAAAGGCGGAATGCTCCTGATCTCAACGCCTTCAGATCAGGGCGGCTCTGATGTACACGAAGATGATGATTCATCATTTATTGAAGAACATGTGCGCGATGGATATAACATCACAGAGATTGAAAACAAGTTGAAAGAAGCTGGTTTTAGCAAAGTAGAGGCACGTTATTCGTATGGTGCTCCAGGAAAAATTTCGTGGAGACTATCTATGAAATATCCAATTTTGATGTTGGGTGCAAGCAAACTGTTTTTTATTATTCTTCCGTTTTATTACCTGATTGTATATCCCATTTCTTTTGTGCTGAATTATTTTGACACCACAATGAAACACCCGACAGGAACGGGATTGATAGTAAAAGCCTGGAAGTAAACACTTCTACCCTTTCACATTAATTGAGAAGGGAATGATTATTTTTGAAACGAAATGAATCTTTCTCTCTTCATCGCCAGGCGGTATCTGTTCTCCAAAAAATCCTACAACGCGATAAATATTATTTCGCTCGTTTCGGTTGTGGGTGTTACTTTAGTTACTGCCGCCTTAGTAGTTATTCTTTCTGTTTTCAATGGACTGGAAGAAGTGGTGGTTTCGCTTTACAATGCTTTTGAACCCGACATCCGCATTATGCCTGCTGAGGGCAAAACCATTGACACAAATCTATTCCCGAAAGATGCAGTTGTAAAAATTCAGGGAGTTGTAAACTATTGTGAAGTAATTGAAGAGAATGCGCTGCTGAAATACAAAGACAAACAATACATCGCACGCATAAAAGGTGTTGACAGTTCATTTATAAAAATGACAGGTGTTGATA
>CAMDBK010000264.1 GCA_945889235.1 Chitinophaga pinensis | reverse complement strand
TAAATACTTCTTCAGTAACCTCAGGCATACACATGCGTTTTGCCGAACGGTTAAAACGCTCATAGTTTTCGAGCGGACGAAAAAGGAAAATCTCGCCCTCATCATTTTTATACGCTTTCATCCCTTCAAAAATACTTTGTCCGTAATGGATAACAGCCAGTGAAGGCGACATCTGCAATTTCTCGTAAGGAATTATTCTGGCGTTTTTCCATTGTCCGTCATCATAATCCATCTGGAACATGTGGTCTGCAAAAATTTTTCCGAAATGAATATCATGGAAATCTGTTTCTGCAAGTCTTGAATAGGCGGCTTTATGAACTATTATTTTCAAAGTTTCTGCTATCATAGTATATTGATTTTGCGGCAAGGTAGAAATATCTTTTTACCCGCTGTTTTATCTGAACGTTAATTTTTAATCAGTTTTTCAACAATACAAATTTTACCTGATTGGTTGCTGAGTTTAACAATATATACTCCTTGTGAAAGCGATGAAATATCTACAGCTGATAGTTGTTGTGATAACGCTGAACTGAAAATCAGTTGACCGGTTGAAGTAAAGATATCAAGCGCAGTTTTTGAGTTCTCTGTCTGTTGAATATTCAGAATACCATTGCTTGGATTGGGATAAATTCTGATTTGTTTTGTATTTGTTTCTGTAATTCCTGTTCCTGAACCTTCTTCTACATAAAATTTATCAAGACCTGCCTCAACAATATTTCCGGGTGTGTAATCGGTTGCAGTTGCTTTCAAAGTCATGGTAGCAGTAGGAGTGAGGTAGTCAGAAATTTTAAATGATTTATTAATCCACTCCGACATATTTCCTGATGTTCTGGATATTTTTTCGATGACAACTGTTTGCTGTCCATTGCTCAATTCTATTATTAATGAGTCATTGGAAGGTGGCGGATTAGTGCCGTTTCCACCGGCATTAAAAAACCAAGTTGAGTAATAAATGTAGGGATTACTGAAGGTGCTTAAATCAAAAACCGGAGAAGTTAAAATCACGTTTCCGTCATCCACATCATCGTCACCTGCGCTGCCGCCACCGTTGCCGGTTACATAAGCAAGGTCAAGACAATCGTTAGCTGCATCATAACCGGGATTGCTTTCATTGTCGTTAAAATCTGTGCCTGTTGGAACTCCACGTTCCCATTGTCCTGTGGGTGATGTATTGGTTTCTGTCCAGCCAAAATTAAAACTGAAGTCATCGTAAATCCCTTTTGCAAGTTCAACGATAGTTGTTCCTGATGTGGATGTGATTATGTAGTCTGTGCAGTTGCTGTTATAAGTCCATTTACCTGCAGTTATTTCATAGTTGCCGGCATAGAATTGTGAAACACTGAACAGACCATTTACATCAGCGGTAAGACTGTAACTGAAACTGTTGTTATACATTTTTACAAAGGCATTAGGAATTGGGCTTCCTGTGCCTTCTTCCACAACCTGACCTGTAAATGCAAATGGAATATCAGGTACCAGCTCAACATCCAGTTGAGTAGTATTCCCGTTAGTTAAAACAACATTATTGATGGTTTGTGTAATATATCCCCCTTTTGAAAACTGAACAGAATATGTATTTGCATTGGCAAAGCCCGTTGCATATTCACCTACAAGATCAGTTGTTGTTAATCCTGATGTGGTAAGAATTTCAACAGTTACCCCGTTCAATAAATTGCCGTTGGTAAAATCGGTAACAACACCTTCGAGGTAACATGCCGGTGTATTATTAAAACCAAGAATCCAAAGTCCTGATGCCATGTCAGAAGCAATTATATTTCCTGAAGGCAGGTAAGGATAAACACCCCAGCACCCATTAAATCCATCGCCCGACATAGTTGGAGCCGTATCATAAAATCCTGATTCTACAAGATTGCTTGGATTACTTACATCAATCACCACCACGCCATCTTTGTAATACGAAACGTAAAGAAAATTACCGAGTAAATGGGCATTGTGAGGTATTGAATTACTTCCCGGATAATGCTGAAAGCGGTCTAATTCAGTGATGTTATTAAAGTCAGAAACATCATAAGAACCAACATAGGCATTACTTACTTCATCGGTTGTAAACAAATAGTGATTGTCGTTAGTAGGCCACGAGTTGTGAGTGAAATTGCTGGGTGTGTTAAATGAAGTATACTCAGTAGCATTTGCTTTATCAGTTACATCAATAATCCCCAAAAAGCCATCGTAAACACTGGAAGCCCATAATGTATCGCCACGCACAAAGCCATCGTGAATGTAGTAATCGTCAAAAACACCCAGTTCCACAGGAACTTCGGGGTCAGCATTTAAATCATACATAATAGCACCACCCTGACCATAATCAGATCCGAAGATGTAAAGAATTCCATTTTCATCAATGTATAAAGTGTGTGCGGTTGTGAAATCATATTGATCACCAAAATAACTCACGCTGCTCAGGTTGGTATTTTGCGGAAGAGGAGTCATGTCAACAATCTGCAAACCGCCACCACCTTCGGTTGTGATATAAGCATGATCGTTAAATACTTTTATCTCGCGCCAGGTGGAGTTAACCCCCGTTTTGAAATAAACTTCAACAGGTGATGCCGGATTTGTAACATCTACAAATGAGGTTCCGCTTGAGTTACCTACCAGGGCATACTCACTGCCTTCGGTTGCGTAGCCCCAAATGTTGCTGAGTTGGGCGGAGTAGTCAAGTTGACCGAGTTTGGTCATGTTCAGCGAGTCTTGGGCAGATAAAGAAAGAGACAAGATGCAAGAAGTAAGAAGCAGGAAAACAGAGATACCGTATTTGTTCATTTAATTAGTTTTTTTGCCAAAGGTATTGGAATAGTTATCAGTTCAAAAACTTGGTAATTAAGCCTACATTTGCGACCATTAAACTGAATTATTATGCAATCAAAAGCTGCAACACCAGAAGAATATATTGATAGCCTTCCCGAGGACAGGAAGAAAGCAATGAGCGAATTACGAAAAGTAATTCTTGCTAATCTTCCCAAAGGTTTTAAGGAAGGAATGGGCTATGGAATGCTGGGATATTGTGTTCCTCATACCTTATATCCGGCAGGTTATCATTGTGATCCAAAACTACCATTGCCTTTTATGAGTGTTGCCTCACAAAAAAACTTCATTGCAGTGTATCACATGGGTGTTTATGCAGACCCTAAACTGTTGAAATGGTTTACCGATGAATTTGCCAAGCAAAGCAAAACCAAATTAGATATGGGCAAAAGTTGCATGCGTTTTAAAAAGCCCGAACACATTCCATTTAAACTCATTGGTGAACTTGTTTCAAAAATGACACCGCAGCAGTGGATTGATATTTATGAAAGCCATTTTAAAAAAGGAAAATAACATCACGTCATTGCGAGGCTTTTTCAGCCGAAGCAATCTTAATCATAATGTAGATTGCTTCGCTATCGCTCGCAATGACGGCCTTAAAAAATAAAAACAAGCCACGAATTACACTGATTTACACTAATCCATTCGCGTTAATTAGTGTAATTAGTGGCAAGAACAAATAACCGAAACAATAAAATGAGCAACTACAGAGAAAGTATGATTGAAATAAAAGTGCGCGGATATCATTTAGATGTTTATCAGCACGTAAATAATGCACGTTATCTTGAATTATTAGAAGAAGGCCGGTGGGCGCATTATGAAGGTAGGTTAGAAAGCGATTTCTTTACCCAGAATAAACTGGGTATGGTGGTAGTGAACAACAACATCAACTATCATTATCCCGCAACACTGGGCGAGGTGCTGATTGTAAAAACAAAAATTGAACACGTTGGAAATAAAAGTGTGCGTTTTCGACAGCAGATTTTTTTGAAAGGAAACAATAAATTAGTGATTGATGCCGGTGTAACGTTTGTTATGATGGATATGAAAGCAATAAAATCAGTGCTGATTGAAGGAAAGGTAAAAGAGTTGCTTGTAAGTTAAAACTTGACTCGTATTGAAAAAAGATTTACATTTGGCTTACCAAATAAAAAAATAAAAGGCAGCCCATCTTACAATTGGGGCAGACTAAAGGAAATTCCAGCCATGGTACTCCTGAGGTCAGAGTCAAAATAGGAACACCAACAAATCAGTCGCAAGACCGGTTTTTCTGTAGAAATACAGAACTAATGATGACGAAGCCGTACTATTTTTGAATTGGCGGTTCCGTTACTAAGGTAAGGGAATTTGAAAAAACGGGAATCTTGCGAGGGTTCCCGTTTTTTATTCGTAATAACGTCATTCCGAACTTGTTTCGGAATCTTTATGGATGAGATGCTGAAACAAGTTCAGCATGACGATAATGGAAATTA
>CAMDBK010000263.1 GCA_945889235.1 Chitinophaga pinensis | reverse complement strand
AATTAAATTACAGAAATCTGATGGCACCGATTTAATTTGGATTAATTCAGATGATGTAACCAATGTTTTTATTGGAACAAATGCTGGCAGAGTAAATAATTTTAGTGGTGGAGGATTGAGTAATATTTTTATTGGAAATGCTGCGGGTTATTCGAATACGATTGGAAATGATAATACAGCAAATGGATTTGAAGCACTAAGGGCAAACTCAACCGGAAATAGAAATACTGCTATGGGACATCAGTCACTTTTTGGTAATACTACCGGGAATGATAATTCTGCATTTGGCTTGGGCTCACTATTGAACAATACTGATGGGTATAGCAATTCTGCATTTGGCGAATATTCACTGTATGCAAATAGTCATGGGTATCAAAATACAGCAACAGGAAAGGATGCGCTTTTTACAAATATTTCCGGATACAACAATACTGCGAATGGATTTCAGACGCTTTATTCTAACACGACCGGATCCAATAATACTGCAAATGGATTTGGTGCACTTCAATCTAATACCACAGCGGTAAATAATACTGCGACCGGGTATTTCGCGCTTTCTTCAAACACCACAGGAAGTTCCAACACGGCAACCGGGACAGCTGCACTTCAATTAAACACAACAGGAACTTGGAATTCCGCTCATGGATATCAGGCGCTATACTCCAACACCACTGGATCCAATAATACTGCAAATGGACAAGGTGCACTTGGAAATAACACCACAGCTATCGACAATACTGCCGATGGCTATTTTGCTCTTAGAGACAACACAACAGGAAACTATAATACCGCCGTTGGAGCAGTATCCCTTAAATCGAATACCACAGGAAGTCAAAATACTGCAATTGGAGTTTCATCGCTTGAAGGAAATACCACAGGATTATTCAATACTGCCGTTGGACATAATGCGCTTTTACAAAACACCACAGGAAGCTACAGTACTGCAAACGGAAATGATGCGCTTTTTTCAAACACTATAGGAAGTCATAATACTGCCAATGGTGTGAATGCGCTTTATTCAAACACAACAGGTTTCAGAAATACGGCACTTGGAGATAGCGCGTTTTTTACAGGGGCTAATTATTCCAACTCAACTGCGCTCGGAGCACAAACTGTTATCTCAGCAAGCAATCAAGCGAGGATTGGAAATGCAAGTGTAACAAGTATCGGTGGTCAGGTAGGTTGGACAACTGTTTCAGATGCGCGTCTTAAACAAAACATTCAACCAAGCAATCTCGGTTTGGATTTTATTCTGAAGTTAAAACCTGTTACCTATAACTACAAGGCAGAAGGACAAAAAGGAATTCTTTACACCGGATTCATTGCACAGGAAGTAGAGAAAGCTGCAAACGAAATCGGAACTTCATTCAGTGGAGTTGATGCCCCAAAGAACGATCAAGATGTTTATGGTTTAAGGTACGCAGAGTTTGTTGTTCCATTGGTAAAGGCTGTTCAGGAGTTAGATTCTCTCAATACAATTAAGGATAATAAAATTGCTGAACAACAAAATCAAATTGAATCACTCAACTCAAAACTGGATGAAGTGCTGAACAAGATGAACAACTTTGAAACATCACTATCGCAATGCTGTTCAAATTATCAATCATCAAATACGAATGGTCAATCGTCAATAGTTAATGATATACCTAAACTCGAACAGAATATTCCAAACCCATTTATACAAAACTGTTACATCAAATTTTATATCCCATCATCTGCAACAAATGTTTCAATAACTGTTAGTGATATAAATGGAAAAGTTGTAAAGACATTTAATAATCTGTCAACAGGATTCGGAACCGTAAATATTAATGGAGGTGAATTATCAGCAGGTACTTATCAATACACTTTGATTATTAATAATGCAAAAGTGGAAACAAAACAAATGGTACTTACCAAATAATATAGTATTGAGCTAAAAAGTTACCATATAGGAAATTGCCTTGAAACCCGCTCCAGTAGCGGGTTTTCTTTTGTAAATACTTCTTCGGTAAGACCGGAACTGCTATACTGCGCTGTACTAAAAACAAACAAAATGAAAATTACACCAACACAAGACAAGATCTTTGAATTTGTCAGCAAGCACCCTAACAGCGATTTGAAAGCAATCGAAAAGGGAACGAAACTCAAAGCTGCTTTAATCACAACAGAAATAAAAAAACTGTTGGAAGCAAAAATTCTGTTGCGTCATGAAAAAGGAAAACAGTTGAAATACACTTCTCAAATTGTGACAACTGAAACAGAACCTATCGCTGATGAAGCACCTGTTATTGAAACTCTGAAAGAAGGAGAAGCTACCGATGCCTTACCGAAAGAAAAGAAAAAATCAGCAGGACGCGATTTAACAAAATACAAGTTCAATGGTGGTGAATATGGCAAGGGTCCGCTGGTACTTGCAGTAATAAAAAAATATGTTGAGGATAAACCAAAAACGACAATTCAAAATTTAGCCAAGGCATTCCCTCCTGAATTGTTGTTCCGCTTCGGAATTTTTCAGGAGATGAAAGAAGCACACAAGATTAGCAATGGAAGGCCTCGTTACTTTTTGAAACCAGAACAAATAATCAAATTGAAAGATGGTAAGTCCGTTGCGGTGTGCAATCAGTTCACATCTGAAACAATTAAACCATTTTTGAAAGCTGCAAAAGAAAATGGTTATTCAATTCGCTAAAGAAAAAAACATGGGACAGAATTTTTATCGCGTGATTCAAATCGAAAGAACATTTTCCTTCTCAGTGGGTGGTGCACAGGAAGTTTACAATTGGTTATGTGAAAATGGATGTCTCGATTTGATAAACTCCTATGGAAGCGGATTTGCTGATGTCGCGGTTGACAAATTGGAGGAGATGCTTGAAGATGTAGCAATAGCAAATATTGATATTGAAAAAAATATCCGAGAAGACATTGCGTGGGCTAAAAGAAAGAAACTGGAATACTTAACCTACGAAGTGTTCTGATTAGCCATAGTTAAAACACTTCCTTGGTCGCAAACGGGCTCTCCTATTGAGCCCGTTTGTATTTTATAGCAGTTTGTATAGCTTTTTTATTTCGGCTCTCCGTATCGCTCCTAAACAAATATGTTCACGATTCATGTATTAGTGGAATGATGTCAAGTTATATAATTTCACTGTAGATCTCCATTTTGCACAAGTCCCTTTTACTTTTTGCGATTTCTCTTCGTGCTTTGCAGTTGCAAATTTTATTGCATTCTGGTAAAATGTTTGTGTTTCCATGTTTTTAAAAATTTATTTTAAAATAATTAGCTCCGGTACTTCATTAATTTTCCCGTATACAATTGCATTCTGTTCAAATTCCCTTCCTAAAGAAATAGCTTCATTCTTTGTGATACCAACAATGAGAATACTTCTTTCCGGTTTCCAGGTTGGATCTTCGCCAACACCTTCGCCCTCATAAAATTTATAATCCGAAATTTTTGAAATCAGTTCAGCGTGTCTCTGAAGATTTTCCTTATCGCTCAATACATCAGAGAAAGGATTATATGCAGTTATGTATGCCCATTCAACCTGGCCATCTTTTTTAATTAAAGCATCAAGTTCTTCATTTCTTTTCCCGATTTCTATTGATATTTCAGGAATGAAAATGTGAAATTTAGTATTTGTGTAGGCTAGAATTAAAGCATCATTTATTTCCATCTTTTGATATTGTTTTTTTGTTTAGGTATAAATTTATTTTCAAGTAGTTGAAAATAATTCATTTCTCTTTTCAATTTTTATTTAATCGAGTCTCACAAGAAAACCATTAACAAGTTTTACTTTATGACCATAGTGAAAAACAGGGTGCAAGGTTCCTTCATTACTTACATAAAAACTTAACAATACTTCTGAATTAAATTCCCTTTTCATTATTTCAGTTTCAAGTATTCTAAAGTAATGAGAACGAGCAGAACCAAAATACCTTTTTCTAACCGGATAATTAAAAGTATCAATTAATTCGATGTCAGTTTTGGTCGATAACTCTTCTTGCCATTCTTGAAATATTTTTTCCCATTGCAAATGGTTTTCTTCAGCATTCATCAATTTTGTTTTTAAATTAATTCATTTAATAGTTTCAAAAAATGTTTTCGTGATATTTCATGTGCGCCCATACTTACCAGATGAGAAGTTGTTTGCTGGCAATCGATTAATTCAATTCCATTTTTTGTGCAGTGTTCACACAGAAATATTAAGGCTGCTTTACTTGAATTGCTTTGATAACTGAACATACTCTCACCAAAAAAAACTTTGCCAATCTGAACACCGTAAAGTCCTCCGATAATTTCATCATTCATCCATACTTCAACCGAATGAGCAAATCCGTTTTTATGTAATTCGGTATAA
>CAMDBK010000262.1 GCA_945889235.1 Chitinophaga pinensis | reverse complement strand
AATAAGTTCCGCAATTTCTGTGTAATGAAGTTGTTTTTTTTCTTCATTTAAAACTTTTTTAATTGCTTCTTTCCATTTTAAATCAGCCATATTTTTTATCTATTACTTTTGTTTATTAATGTTTTTCTAAACTGACCACCAACGTTTTTCGGCTTGGCGATGTGGCGGAAATTGAAGCACAAATGTTCAGTTTTGTACAAAAGTTCATTCGAAGAACTGAACTTTAATTTAGCACTAAACCCGCCATATTGCCAAACCGATGTTATGCCTTCGTTGTTCTTTTTCAGTCGCTGTTTGCTCGTTCATTTTGTCTGTCGTGGTGCGTTGGCTTGGTGGCTCTTTTGGATTTTTTTTTGCGTTGGTCTGTGCGTTGCAAAAAAATACAAATGTGCCACCAAATGCGTTGGCTAAATTATTCCTCTTGATTGATTTGCCAAATTAATATTCTCAATATTTGGGTGTAAAGTATGGTTTGTCGGCAATTGTATTTTGTCAAAAGCAAGTGCTTGGAATTTTCTAAAACCTGAATCTAGTCCAACTTTTTCTAAATACTCCATTTTAGTTGTATTAATTAGGATATTAAATTCTGTATCAAAGTAAATTAAAGAACGGTCGTAAGCTGTATGATGCAAAGCACAAAGACTAATTCCATTTCCAATTTCGTCTGTTCCTTTTTCGTGTGAATGTGGAACTATATGAGCTGCTTCAATAAGTTCTAAACCTATACTACACATTGCACATTTATTGTTGTAAGCATTGTAAACAATAGACTTAAATCGAGGGTCTCTTTTGTATCTTGTATGTGTAATGGTTAAATGACCTTCTGGATAATCTACTTCTCCGTCAAGATTTTTATTATTTAAGTTATCTGATTGTCTTACCAAGTCAAATAATTCAGCATCTGTCAATAGATGAATTTTTGATAAGTTTTCTAAATATAATCCTAAATAGTCGGGTTGAAAACTCAATACAGATTGTCCATTTGTATCTCTGTAAGCACTTATTTTTGTCGTGTTTGCTTCCTTTTGAATTGAAAACCTTGAATACAAAGAAATGGTTTGTTTTTGGTTAAACCTGTCTCTCATTAAATATGGATTCCAAGCTGTAAAAACTTTTTCGTCTGCAAAATAACCAAGAACAATTACTTCGGTTTTTGAATTCATTGCATCGTTGAAGTTTTTAGACTGCGATATTTGAATTCTACACTCGTCTTGATTTCCTCTGCCATCTCCCGATTCGTGAACATTTTTGATTAGAACATAAAATGTCTTTTTGTTAATTGAAAAGCGGTATGGATTGTTGCCGTCAATAAAAACTACGTTGTCAGAATACAAGCGTAAACTGTCAATTAATAAATATTTTAAGTCTGAATGATTTAAAATCAAAGTGTTTCTTACGCTCATATTTTAAAGTATTGTTTTTTAATTTCTTTTGCAAATTGAAGTGCTAATAATGGTGGAACAGCATTTCCGATTTGTCGCCATTGTTCCTTGAAATTTCCAAGAAAAATATGCTTGTCTTCAAAGGATTGAATTCTTTTGATTTCATCAATTCTTAAAAATCTATTTTTCCAATGAAATGGACCCATATTGTTTGAATGACTTGCTTGAATTGTCCAAGATGGTCTTTCGGGTGAAAGCTTTAATAAAAATGACCAATATCTTGAACGCCATTCAAAAATTGGATTTGGGTGGTTTCGTTCCTTTGTAAAAAATAAGTAATTGTCGCCTGCTGGAATTAATTTTAATAAATCTTTATGTTTCGAGCCTGCCTCCATTTTATCATCTTCGGGTAAATCAAAATCTATATCATTTAGAATGTCGCCACAATTAACCCATCGTTTTAATTTATTTTCTGGATTTGGTTTTTCAGAATGTGTTGGATTAGGAAAGACGAAGTCTCGCATTTGTTTTTTTACTCCAATACAAATAAACCTCTGTCTTGTTTGTGCAACTCCAAAATCAGCTGTATTAACTACTTTGTGGAAAATTTTATACCCAAGTCTCTCGCTTTCAGATTCAACTAATTCCAACGCAGATTTATGCGGTTTAAAAACAAAACCGTGAACATTTTCAAAAAAGAAAAATTTCGGATTTAGTTCTTCAACTGCTCTAAAATAATTAGATACAGTCATAAATCCATCCTCGTCATTTATTCCTCTTTCTTTTTCTTTTCTGTAAAATCTTGACTTTGAAAATGGTGGGCAAGGCGGACCTCCGACTAATCCATCAATTTCTTTGTGAGTTTTCCTTATTTTTTTGAAATCAATATTTTCAATTGTATCACAAATTATTTCGGTTTTTGGAAAGTTAGCCTTGAGAGACTCGCAAGCTCTGTCCCAAATATCACTTGCAAAAACTGTTTCAAAACCTGCTTTTTCAAAACCGAAATCAATACCCCCTACACCTGAAAAAACACTTACTATTTTTGGCTTCATTAAATATTAGAGATTAAGTGGTTTACCATTGCTTTACCAAGCAATGCTGGAACAGCATTGCCAATTTGTTTCTGAACAGAACGCCTAGTACCTACAAAATGGTAATCTTCGGGAAATGTCTGAATTGCTGCACTTTCAGGAACTCTTAATCTTCTATTGTTCCAATGAAACGGACCAACCCAAGGACCGGGTTGAGCTGCAATTGTCCAAGAAGGTTTATTTGGATGTAGTTTTAGTAAGAAGTTCCAAAATCTTTTGTTTGCTAAAAATTTGGGATTTGGATGTCCGCTTCTTTCCGAAAGAGCAAAATAATTTTGTCCAGGCGGAATTTGTTTTAGTTCTTCGTCATATGTTTTGCCTGTTGTCAACTCTTCGGGTTCAAAATATTTGTCAGTGTCAAATTTCCCAATCCAGTCAATTACATTTTCATACGGTAACAAACTACTATTCACTATTCTTTCTATCTCATCTCCGTGAGTTTTTATTGGATTTCCTATAATCTCTTTTCGAGAGGCAATAAAAAATACTCTTTTCCTTTTTTGAGGAACTCCAAAATCTTGTGCGTTTGCTCTATAAACGATAAATTTATAACCTAGTTTATCAATAGCTTCGGTTAAATCTGAAACAGCATTTGCATTTTTTGGATGCAACAAACTTTCAACATTTTCTAATAAAAAACCATCGGGTTTTAGTTCTTCAACAATTCGTAAATATTGACCAATCATATTTCTTGGGTCTTCACTTCCAAGTCTATTTTTATGTGTTACCCAATAACCTGCTTTTGAAAATGGCTGACAAGGCGGACCTCCAACTAAAATAAGTTTTTCGGGATTATTGTCTTTTAATATTTTCGTGTAGTCAGATGCAAACATTTCTTTTATGTCTTTATGGAAATGTTTTGAATGAGCAAAATATTTGTTTGCTTTCATTGTTGCAACACTATCTCTATCAAAATCTAAACTTGAAATAACTTTTGCACCTGCTAATTGTGAACCAATGTCTAAACCTCCAGCACCCGAGAAAAATCCAATTGTTTGAATTTTACTATTAATAATTTCATCAACTTTATCATTTACAGTATATCCTCTTTGATTATATTGTATGCCTATAAATTCCTTTTTTTGATGAATAATAAAATCATCTTCAAAAAGTCTTATTTGTGGCTCTTCTACAAGCATTAATGATTCTTTTGGAAATTTATATTGTAACATATTTTAGTGCTTATCATTTTTAATTAAATACTTTACTTTTTGTTCTGCCAGTTTAAAAACTGTTTCATCTACATTCTCATAATAGACTTTATTTGCAAACTTTTCACTTATCAATTCTCGTTTCATTGTTTCTAATTCAAGTTTAAAAATTTCACAAAAAAGAGGTAGTTTTTTTTCGTCAAAACCTCTTTTACCTGTTTCTATTTTACTCAAATTAGCCGAATCCATATCAAGCATTGCAGCAAGTTTGGTTAATGTCCATTCTTTGTCTTTTCTCAACTGTCTAACGTAGTCTCCAAAATTTTCCATTTCGACTTGATTTAATATTCTTGTCATTAAATGACAAAATTAGCGATAAAATATTTATTTACAACTATCAATTCTGTTTTTCTTTTTAGGGTGGTGGGTGGGCTAGGGTGCGTTGGGGTAAAATTAAATGTGGTGTTTTTGTGTCGGCAAGTGCGTTGGCAAAACACCTCTTTTAATTTTACGAAGCGTTGGCATTTTTCGTCCGTTTTCAGCACGAACTTTGATTGTTGCACGGTCGCTCTACAATGAGGCATAACTCGCTTATACCCGATACAAACCCTCTCCAATCTGCCCGTTTTTGGGTAGATATGCGAAGGTTTGTTTCGTTTATTAAATATATTAATTTCATAATGTATCGAAGGGAGAAATTATCTTTTGAAATAAGCTTTGTTATCTCGA
>CAMDBK010000261.1 GCA_945889235.1 Chitinophaga pinensis | reverse complement strand
TGTATTTTTCCAAATGAAGCTTTGAGATATTTTCGTTGAGAATATAAATGGGTTTGTGCCAGTCTGTATTTTCTGCAGTTACTGATTCTATTGCTTCTTCGAAACACAACTTCATCAATTCAGAATTTTTCGGGCACTTCATTACGTTGCCTACAACTTTCAGTTCATGATGGTTTCTGAAAAAATAAGGTTGATTAAAATCCAGAGGTTTCAAACAGGTAACATCCATATCAACCCACCAGCCCCCTTTTTCATACAACATTTTGTAGCGAAAAATATCTGAGAAACCAGCATAACTTCCTTTCCCATGACCGTATTTATTTTTGTTGCGGTAAGAAAAAACCCGTTCACGAGGAATAACTAAAGAAGCATCACCTATAATCACTCCTTGGGGCAGAGGAGTTTCAAGCGGCTCATAAATCCACAATCGAAAACGATATCCTAATGCAAGAAATGAATGAATAGTGAGTAATTCTAACTTACTTAATGTTTTTCCAATCCAAAGAGAATTAATTGTTTGGCTATCGGGATCAATCTCTATTCCGGTAGCTTTTTCCAATGCCTGCCAAACATCCCAGCGTTTATCTGCCCAATGATGATACACATGAAGAAAATGAGGACTTACCTCTTCTGCTTCTTTTTTAAATCTAAAAAGCAAATTTCCTTTGTGCTCAATATTCCGGTGCAAATAATCAGCTATCAAATTAAATTTCCGGGGAAGTGTTGGTTGATTTTGCAAACCAAACTGCCAGGCTGTAGCTATAAGCGTTCCTTGGTCGCGGGTTTTCCAGTAAGGCAGGGCAAATATTTGCATTGTCTTCTCATGCCATGATTTCAGAAAATTATGGCTGCTGTCGTTAAAAAGAAAAACACCTCCATTCCAATGCTGCCAATCTTCTTTTTTAATTTTAATATCGAAAGTTTCTTCAATTGCATCTTTTAAATGGTTGCAGCGGCAATCAAAAACACTCTTTCCGTGTATCGTCCATGTCTCGTTATTTTCTTTTTCATACCGGAAGTCAGTTGTACCTTCAATAATTTCAACTGAACTTTTTATTCCTTTTTCATAAAGAATAGGCTTCCCTTCTTTATCATGCCACAAAAACTCTTTCTTGTTCAGGAATGTGTCTTCATCTAATTTGAAAATTTTGCGTGCCAAATTAAAACGAAGTGATATCAAACGATACCCCCATTTACTCTTCTTAATAGATTCTAATTTCTGCTCTAATTTTTTTTTCTTCGCCTCATTTTCAGGTTCGCGTATTAAATCTTTATGCTTAATAAAAAGCAATTTCAAGTCCCTCTCCCACTCATTGTATTCTTTAGCACAATTGCAGCTAACTGCTGAAGGACTGAACTGGTCTGTAACACAATGGTCGGGCGCAAAAGTGATAGGTGCTATAAAATGATTAAATATGGAATCCACCGTATCATCAATTGCAACTATATCTGTATCTAAATAGCAATAATTATTTCCTGCAGGAAGAAATTGATAAATCCCGGTTTTAAGATAAATACTTGCCTGATGGTGATTTAATTCCTTAGGAGTTTTGACATCAACAATAGTATCATGCTTTATTTCAGCAGTGTTTCTGCTTGTATCTGTCAATACAACAATTGCTGAAGATGAGTTTTTTTTAAGAGCAAGAAGAGAATAATTAAGCGTATCAATATGCTCCTGTGCGCCACAAACTACAAATACAAACGTGTTCGTCATAACTATTGTTTGCTGATTTTCTTGAGTTTAATTATTAGTTAAGCCAGTTTTATCTTCCTCTGATATTCTAAATTTTTTCCATTCAGAAAAAACCTCAAATTCTTCTTTTTTTCTAAGTCTGAAATAGTATGATTTTCCTTTCGTAAGACTAGGGGCTAACTCAATTGGAATGTTGAACGCAATTCCTGGATTTCTTAGTGAATCAATTTTTAATTGTGTAACATCTAAAAATTGATTTAAAGAATAGTTGTTTGTAAAGTTGGCTGTATCATATACAGTATTAAAAATGGTATAAAATAAGGTGTCGTCAACCATAAAATCCTTTAAACAAACGTCAAGAGTGGTAAATCCTGAGTTATACCTTTCCAGTATTTTTGAAAAAACTAAATTAATAGTGTACTTATAGCGTGATAAATCAAGGTTAGTTTTTCTGTAAAGATCTCCAGATTCAATTAGTAGATTTAATTTTTTAGGAATAAAATCAGGATATGAAATTAAGCCTTCTCTGTATTTTGAAAAATGTCCGTCACAACTGCTATAATCAACCCAGCGAAATGAAGAATCTGCAGAGAGTTGAAATTCAAAGGATGCCGGGAAAGACATCTCGTTTGGAGATTTAAAAATCAGTTCGATGTTTTTAGTGTTTAATACTATTGAATTTAGATTTGGGAAAGCCGATGGAATACTCTTTGGAATGGAGTCAATTTTATATAATTTATACCAATTTATACCATAATTATAGTATTCTGATTCAAACTTTTTACAATTGAAAAGCAGATCAAGTGAATCATAAAGTCCTTGCCACTTTATTAATGCTTCTCTGGAATTAGGTTCATTATTTTTTACATTCTTTTCCATCAAATTTAAGTGCATTGAAAAATATTGATTATTCAACATAACATAATTACAATTTTCCTTCAATTCATTTAAGCTTGGTGGGTAAAACAAAATAAAATCCTTGTTGTTCAAGAATGGAAAGTATAAATACTTCTCTTTAAATTTTAGTGGAAGTTCAAAAACAGGGGGATTGCTTATTCTGGGATGATACAGGGCAATTGTTGAACCGGTTTCTACATTGTTTACAATCCAATTGTAGGCATTCAATCGTGTTTCTTCAATGGAGTGCGATAGTGTATCCCTGTTTTTTTCATGAGCATAAAAGTACTGGAAGGAATAAAGAGTATTAGGTATTAAAAAAAATAGCACTAAACCATATGCAAAAAGAGGATGAATTTTTTTTACGCCCCATTTATAAGCTACACCAATAAAAAAACAAACCCACACCGGTATCATAGTTCCGTAACGCCCAACCTTTGGAACCAGTATTAAAATAAGAGACTGTAAAAGGAAAACAATTATAAAAGTTAATACCAATGAATCTTTTGTTTTAATTGCATAGACTGTTGATATAACAAGAGAAACAAAGCCACCAGTAAGCAATATATAAACTTTCCAGGAGCTACCATGGCTGAAAAACTGATTAAAGTGATAAAAAAAATAAGGTTTTATGCCCCAAAATGAAACCCAGTCATCACCCGCATTCAAGATTTCTGAAAATGTTTCAATAGCATTTTCAGGATAGAAAAGCCAGCGTTGAAACAGAAATAAGAAAGAAATAATAAATGAAGTAAAAAAAACTGCCAAATATTTCCAGCTAAGTTTTTTTTGAATGAATAGGTAAGTAAAAGCACCAGAAAGTGGTAGTAAATAAAAAGGAAAATTTATTTTAGAACTTACTACAAATGCAACAGAAATCCCTGCTGATATATAATTAAAATAGGTGGGAGGCTGCAAAATAATTTTAAGAGAAAAATAAAAGACAAGTAATGCAGAAAAAAAATAAAAATGATCTATTCTAATCAAATCAATATCTAAAAATTGCGGGCATAATATAAAATAGAAACAAACTAGTGAAGTTGATACCAATACTCGTTCTGTAAACAGTAGCAAAATCAATAGCATGAGTATTGATGATAAGCAATCAAATAAAATTCCATTCCACCTTAGTGCACAAATTATTATGCTGTTATCACCATCGCCAACATTTATTTTTAACCATTCGTTTCTTAATACAATTCTTATGACGTTTGCTGTAATCGCCCCCAAAATATAGTCACCGTCCTGATAGGATGGGTAGGAGCTTAAGGTGTTTGGAGTTGTTTCTTTGCAAGGGTTTTTAAAAAAATTGTAAAAGGATTTAGTTAAAGTAATACAAGCTTCAGAATCGGCTTCAAATGAAAATTGGTAATTGGTGTCAAGTAACTGAAATCTGGTATATAAAGTAAAAAAAAGTATTGCTGATATTGCAATAATTTTTTTTACTTTTATATTGGGTTTTAACATCAGATAAATTTATTTAATACTGCTTTACTCATACCGGCTTGTATGGCTAAAACAGTGACTAGGTGTACTCCGGAATAGATAAGTAAAGCAGTAAATAGTTTATTCAATTGAAAGTTGCTGGAGGTTTTTGAGTAGATAAAAATTGGCGGAACAAAATAGATTAGAAGTGAAAAAAATAACACAATTAATGGAACTGAAAAACAAAAAAATAGTAACAGATAAGGAGCTAAGACAGCTAATACAACAGAAGGAATTCGGCAATATATTTCAGAATGTGTAATAAGTTTCTCACCTGTACGTTTTCTCAGGTTCCACTTATAGCGCATAAGTTTTTTAAAAGAATCTGGATACCTGT
>CAMDBK010000260.1 GCA_945889235.1 Chitinophaga pinensis | reverse complement strand
TTCCAAAACCGTTGATGGCTATTGTTTTCATAATTCAGGTAAAAGGTAAAGAGCGGTAAAGATACTTTCTTAAAACAAAAAAGCCACGCTTACAGCGTGGCTTTTAATAACAATAAACAATAACGCTTACTGAACAATCAACTTAGTAGCAGATGTTTTTCCGTTATAGTTAATCTGCATGAAATAAATTCCTGCATCTATTGTGTTTACATCAACATTATATACCTGCTCCCCTGCGTTAACACTTCCATTGTAAATGCTTGCTACTTCTCTTCCAAGAAGATCAATCAGCTTCAAAGAAAGTTTACCGTTTTCAGGGGCATTTAAAGATATTCGTGTCAACCCGTTTGAAGGATTTGGAAATACCTGAACACCAAGCAGAGTATTCAACTCTTCAATTCCGGTAACATTTTGAATGTGTATTCCATCAATGTAGAAATTATTACCAAAACCGGTTCCAACATTGTATGTAAATTTAAATCTCACATTATCAGCGTTTGCTGCTCCTGAAGGAAGTGTGGTTTGTTTCTCATTCCAGATACTGCTTGGATTAGGAACATACGAATCAGGATACAAACCTGCATTTATTAAGTTATCAGCTGTAAGTGCAAGCTGCGGTATCTGCGTCCAGGTTTGACCACAATTAATGGAATAAAATACTTTTAAGTCATCTCCAACCACAGTAAAATCCGGTGGAGTTCCACCATGGTCACCTAAATAAGTTCTTGTGGCACCTGAATAAGAGTACCTCAAAATTACAGGTGATTGAAGGTTGCTTAGATTATAGGATGGTGAAATGGCCTCTTCAATTTCCGTAGTTGTATTACCAAAATTTCTAACTCTTAAAGCACCACCGCCTGAAGGTGATGTTAAACCACCTGCAATTTCCCACTTATTAACAGTATTATCAGAGTTAACCACAATCCAGTTGTTATTAAAATCATCAACATTTTCAAAATCTTCAAAGTAATCCCAGTTTGTTAGTTGCTCAGCTGTATTATCAGAAATGGTAATATATGCTGATTTTGTTTCTGCATCTGTTCCGCTGGGATTGGTTATAGTAAGTGTAACTTCATAAACTCCGGGCGCGCTATAAGTAACATTGGAAGATGCAGTAGTTAGTGATGAAGCTGTTCCTCCGGGGAAACTCCATTCACGTGTTACACCTGAACCTGTAACAACTCCGTTATATGATTTATCAGTAAACGTAATACTTGTACCCACGCATGCAAATGTTTTGTTGGCTATAAATTCAGCAATTGGAGGACAAGCCTGAACAACATAATCATCGTGTGTTCCAGTTGCCCACTGATTTTCTTGTGACCACAAATAAGAACGAACTCCGTTGTTTCCTAATGTTCCTGCAAGTGTGTAATCTATAAGCTCATACTGACCTTTTGTAAACATATTTATACAGGGGTCACTTGAATAATCCATATAATTCACCATCATTTCTCCGGTCAGTGAATCAGTGCCTTCACATGGAGTGGCAGGCAGGTATGGAAAATCATTGTAGCATATACCGAAATTAGGACCAAATGCTGGAGGAGTATCGTTTACCAAGTCACTTCCACAATCATCATCTCCCCAAATGTGACGAAGGCTTAACCAATGACCTACTTCATGAACCAGCGTTTTGCCTTGTGAACCACTAGTTCCTATACTTCCAGTAACCTGATGAAGCATAACAACACCATCAGTTCCGCAGAAGCCACTTGCCGGAAATTGCGCGTACCCCAAAATTACTCCACCAACATCACTTTGTAAGCCAATGCTTTTTACCACCCATACATTAAAATAACTGTAGCAGTTCCAATCTACCAGTTCTTTTACACCATTTTCATCAGATGCTTCATTTGTTTTGTGAGAAAAAGTTCTTGTTATTCCTTCAGTGCAATTCCCCTGAGGGTCAAGCCTAGCAAGACGGAATTCAATGTCAATTTTCCCGGCAAGTGCTAAAAAGGGTGAAGGAGTATTAGTTGAATCAGCATTTTCGTGTCTTAAACATTTATTTAAAATATCAACCTGATCTAGAATTTGAGCTTTAGAAATATTCTCACTGCCACCTTCGTGTATAACGTGAAATACAATAGGTATAATGTATTTTTCACCTTCTCTGAAACCGGGAGGTTTATGTGTTCTCCAATCATCAAAGCCTCTTTCAAATTCTTCTATATTAGCAGCTACCTGAGGGTTTTTAGCTATTTGCTTCTTTAAAACAATGTCACTTCCACACTTGTTTTGTTGAGCAAAAGAAATAGAAAAGGCTGCAATTAAAATAGATGCTGTTGTAAATAATTTCTTCATTTTTTTAGTTTTATGGAAGGCAAATATATTCGCTTGGTTTGAATATACCAAAACAAGTTTTTCTATAATTATACAAGTCTGATTAAAGTAAATTAAATAATTCAGAACAAATGTTTCTCTGCATGATAAGAAGAACGAACTAAAGGACCACTCTCAACATATCTGAAACCCTTTGCCAGTCCTGCTTTTTTATACATCTCAAAGGTTTCAGGTTTAACAAATTCAACTACGGGTAAATGTTTTCTTGTGGGCTGTAAATATTGTCCAATAGTCAGCACATCCAATCCAACATTTATTAAATCATCCATAGTTTCCAGCACTTCTTCTTGTTTCTCACCCAAGCCAACCATTATTCCTGACTTTGTTCTCATACCACCCAGTTTTAGTCTTTTTAACACTTCAAGACTACGCTCATATTTGGCTTGTATTCTAACTTGTTTAGTAAGTCCTCTTACTGTTTCCATATTATGTGAAACTATTTCAGGCGCCACATCTATTATTCGTTGCAGGTTTTCCCAATCTCCTCTGAAATCAGGTATTAACGTTTCCAATGTAGTTTCAGGGCTTTGCTTTCTTATTTCTTTTACGGTTTCAGACCATATTAAAGAGCCGCCATCTTTCAGTTCATCACGGTCAACTGAGGTGATAACACAATGTTTAACTCCCATCAGTTTTACTGACTCTGCAACACGCTTTGGTTCTTCTAAATCAACGGGCAATGGTCTTCCCGTTGCAACTGCACAAAAGCCGCAGGAACGGGTGCATATATTTCCCAATATCATAAAAGTTGCAGTTCCTGCACCCCAGCATTCGCCCATATTCGGGCAATTGCCGCTTTGACAAATAGTATGCAGTTTATGCTTGCTAACTATTTCGCGTACTTTAAGGTAATTTTCTCCTGTGGGAAGTTTAACGCGAAGCCAATCAGGTTTTTTGATTCTTTCTTCAGTAATCATCTAAATCAATACCATTTGGTTCCAAAATTAATTCCAATGTAAAGCGAAACAAAATAAGGATGATTATCTGCAAAGGCCATGATAGGAACTTTTTTATAATATCCATCCACTACTATACCTGCTTCAATTGCTTTAATATTATCCTGGCGTGAAGCATATTCAAAACTTAAACCTGCTTTAAAATACAATCCGGGATATACTTTAATTTCATCCAGACCTTTTGTAAAAGGGGCTTTACCGTAAATATTATCAATGTAATGTTTACTGGGATCATATTTTTCAGTTGATAAACTAAATTCAAATGGAACATTAGTTGGAACTAAAATTTCTAAATAAACAGGTTTTGCAAAACCAAGTGAAATTCCTCCATAAGTATGGGCACGAATTTCAACTCCTCCTCCCCTTCTGTCCTGCCGTTGCACTACTACCCACTGACCACCATATCCGATTCTTCCTATTGTAAACGTATTTAGTTTGCCATAAATAAAACCTTTTGAATTTTCAAAATAAGGATTTACCGATTTAAATTCTTTAGGATGTTTCATACTAACAATATCCAACTCCAACATCCGTTTCAGTTTACCTGTTTTATGTTTACCTCTGCGAATATTTATTCCCCATCCGTTAGAATGAAGAAGTACACCTGCGGTAAATTCGTGTTTCAGTAAAATTTCTTTGTCTTCTAGATTAGCAGTATCAGAAGGTGGTGCAAAATGGTCAGGTTTTTCTTTGGCTTTGTTTGATTCTAAATTCTCCTGAGCAAATATCATTGCAGGAATAACAATCAAAATAAAAACTATAGATAAGTTTCGGAGCATATATAATAAGCTGTACTGATTGCAAAAGTAAAAAGAAATAGACTAGGCTAAAGCATTCTGTAGCTTTATTCACATTTCTTCTGTTTATTTATTACAAACAGGCATAAAAAACAATGTCCCGGTTAACCAAGCCGGGACATTGTAAAACAAATAAAAATAAACCTAAAATCTATGAGTACCTAAAAACCACTTGTTTCAACGCCAAAATTATAAAGAGGTTTCAAATAAAAATTAGAAACTCGACAAATGACATAAAATACAGGACGAAAAATAATTCAAACCTTAAGTTTTGATGATATACATTTTTTTCTACCTTTGCCGTCCCTTTTTAAGGATTTAAACTA